>NZ_SRLV01000064.1:0-50179 GCF_006518205.1 Myxococcus sp. CA005
CCCCACGCCCCTCCTCAGGTGCCCAGAAACCGCTCGCATCCCCTTGGCCCCGCGCGTCACCACGAAACATCTCTCCCCCTCTTCTCGGGGGCTCGCGACCAACGCCCCCTCAATCTCAGATACGGACCCAGCCTTTTTTATTGTGCATTCTGTTCAAAAAAATCCGGGGCGCCCCGAGCGGAGGCGCCCCGTAAAACCTGTATCGCCAGCGCGATTCAGGACAATCCGGAAAACTGTCACTTATTTACGACATGCATTGTCCGAGCCGTCCGGATGAGACGCCGTATTCACGGACGGGACGACGGACATCCTCGCCGAGAACGGCGGGTGCGCCGTCAGACCCGGGGTGGGCTCCGGCGGTGGGTCATGCGGGTTGATGCTCACCACCGTCCCATCGCGCTTCGACTTTTTCGAAAGCTTCTTCACCATCGCATCCCCCTGTGCGCGGCACCGGCGGGGCCCAGCGGCATGCCATCTCCCCGCCTCCGCCTTGGTACTACGCACCAGGTCGGATTCCTTGGCCATCATTCGAAGAGGAGGATGCCGTGAACCCAGTCCGAGGAGGGATGGGCCGCCAGCCACGTGCGCCGCGCGTCGCGGAGCGCGAGGGCCGCCGGCGCGCCGCTCCGGATGCGCTCACGCACCGCTTCGAAGAAGCGCCCCGCCGAGTCGGGGATTTCCACCGTGGAGGCCAGCACCGTGGCCGCGCCTGCTTCGATGAAGGCCACCGGCAGGCTGAAGGACTCATGAAGGAAAGGCGTGGCTCGGGCCGCACTGCACGTGGCCAGAAGCACGAGCGGCGCGCGCTCCAGCTTCAGCGCGCGGACCTGAGGGGCGGACAGCGCGTATCGGCCATCGGGTTCAGGCGCCAGCACCACCAGCGAGGCGTCTGACATCTCGGGGCTGAAGGCGCCGTGCGCGTGGATTTCCACCTCACTGGCCTGCGCCATGGCCGCCAGCACCCGGGTTGGCGTGGCTTGCATGCCCGACAGCTCGATTCGCTGCGGGTCCGGTGCGAGCGGTGGCTCCAGTGGAAGCAACCGCGGGAGGCCCAGCGCCGCGGGAGCCTCAACCCCATTGACGACCAGGTGCGGCCCGCTGCCACGAGCCGGCACGGGAGACGCGCCTCCGGGCCGCCCCACGCGGTAGCTCCAGGCGAGCTCCGCGGGCAGCAGCCCCCGCAGGCCATGCACCGGCGGCAGCGCGAGCACGTCCACCCGCTCGCAGCCCTTCAAGGCGGCCTGGAGCGACGGCGGAACCAGCCCGGAGGCGTCCCGCCCCAGGGGCTCCGCGCGGCTGGCGTCGAAGTGTCCCTGCAGTTCACCCGTAGCGCCCCGCAGCGCGACCACCGAGCGCTCGTAGTCCACGGCGACGCCCAGCACACATCGCGCAGGGACCTCGACCTGAAGCGCGGCGCCCATGAGCGCCAGGGCCTCACCTGGGGCGTCCGTGCGGCCTGCCTCGTGCGCCAGGACGTTGTAGGCCCCCATGCGCGTCTTGCGCGCGTCCACATCGTTGGGAAGGGACTCCGCCAGTTGGATGGCGCCGCGAAGCAGCTCCAGCCCAGCCACGCGGTCGCGCTCCAGCACGAACTGCCCCTCGGCGAAGCGCATCTGCGCGAGCTTGCCCGGGGAGGGCTGCCCCCGGTGCAGCTCGGCCAGGGTGCGGCGCAACAGGTCCGCGTCCTGGCTGTCCGCGCCGAAGCGCGCCAGGTATGACAACAACAGCGCGCCGGGCAACCCCAGTGGCCGGCCACACTCCTGCGCCAGCTCCAGCTCGTTCCGCGCCTCGTGCGCGTCGAACTCCAGCCACGACAGGTAGGCCAGGTTGCGGTGCACGTAGGTGCGCTGCTCACAGGCATCGGGCGTTCGCGCCAGGGACTCGCGCAGGTAGGCGCGCGCGCTGGTGACGTCCAAGCGGTAGCGCGCGATGTGCGCCAGTTCCTGGAGGAACTGTTGCTCCAGCTCCCATTCCTCCTGCTCCCGGGACGCCAGCCAGCCACTCCAGGCCTGCTCGAAAGCCTCCGCCGGGCGGTTGAGCGCGAGATAGAGGTCCGACAGCCGCTTCTTCAGCGTGGCGCAGCGGTAGGACAGCCCCTTGCCCTGACAGGCCCCCACGGCCGCGCGAAGCCGCGCCTCCGCCTTCCACCATTCGCCCGCGCGCTCCTCGGCGCCCGCCAACTCCCGCTCGGCCAGCAGCGACAACCAGGGGTCCTCGGCCGCACGGGCCAGCCGCGTGAAATCCTCCAGGTGGCGCGCGCCTGCCGTCTGATTGATGAGCCCGCCCAGGTACAGGTCGTCCTCGCCCGAACGCCGCAGCGTCTCCAGGAAGCGCGCTGGCGAGGACAGCTCGCCCCGCACGAGCTTCGCGTAGTCCGCCGCCAGGGGTGCACGGCGGCTGAAGTCCCGCTCCGCCACACGCAGCACGTAGCCGCGAAGCACCTCGCCGCCCTGGACGCCGTCCAACACGTCCGCCAACGGAAGCAGGCGCAGGGTCCACTCCCGCGACGGCGCGGCCCTCACCGCGTCGTAGAACGCCAGCCGGACGATGCCAGGAAAGCGCTTCGCCTCCTCCAGCGGGAGCCTCGCCTGCGCGTCCACCATCAGGTCCCGCACCGCCGCGCGAGCCCCCTTCCAGGCCCGCCCACGCGCCTGCGTCTGCTGCCGGAGCGCTCGCGCGCGGATCCGCGCCTCCTCGCTCCAGCCCGGCTCCCCGCGCTTCACCACCGCGTCGAACGCCTCCGCGGCCAGCAGCGTCAGCCCCATCTCCCGCAGCACCAGCGCCCGGTTCCACTGCGCCTGGGCGTGCTCGGGCGCTTGTCGTAATACCCCGTCCAGCAGCGCCAGCGCCTGTTCCGGATGCCCCTGCTCCAACGCGACGATGGCCAGGTCGCTGTCCCGGTCCGGTGACGGCGACATCCGATGGAGGAAGTCGGAGGCTTGCCGCAGGTCCTTGCGGACCAGGTACGCGGCGGCAATGCCATGCAGGTCCCCCTGGTCCTCCAGATCCGCCAACGCCCGGAGCGGCAATGCCGAGCCAGCCCCGCCCGGAGGGCCACTGACACCCGCACGTAGGGGCTCATAGGGCCGGTGTCCGTCGGCGCGTGCATAGGCAACCCTCGCCTCGATGAGGCGCGACGACGTCTGCGCGAGCCAGACCTCCTGCTGGGAACCCCGCACACCGGCGCTCTTGACGACGAGCACCAGGACGATGGCCGCCGCCACCGCGCCCACCGCGAACGGGGCCCAGCGCCAATAAGGGCGCCGCGGCACTTCGGCCGTGTCACGTGTCGTGGGCGCATCGGACGCCATCCAGGTTTCGGGCGCGTCCTCCTGCTCGTGCGCCAACACCCGCGGGTCCCCCATCACATGGAAGCCCAGCAGCTCCAACTGCATGGCTTCGTGCAGGCCGGACGCGCAGGGGTCACAGCGAGCGAGGTGATGCCGGAAGTTCTCCTCGTCCACGGGCGGCAGCTCGCCATCGAGGAAGAGGGACAGCCTGTTACAGAGCGTCCCCATCACGCGCTGCCTCCTCCGTCGCTCCCGGTGAGCGGCAGCAGAAGCGCCTTCAACTCCTTGCGGGCCTGATAGAGCCAGCTCCCCACGGTGCCTTCGGGGACGCCCATGCGCAGGGCGATGGCGCGGTAGCGCAGCCCCGAGGCATGCAGCGAATACGCCTCACGCACCCTGGGATTCGACAACTGGGCGATGGCCGCCTTGAAGTCCTTCGCCGAGATGTGCTCCCAGACCTCCATGGCCTCCGGCTCGGGGGCCGCCACTCCCTCGCGCACCAGCCGCAGCTCCGGACGGTCCTGCTCCAGCAACTCCGAGCGCCGCTTGCGGCACTGGTCGAGGAAATGATTGGTCATCGCCCGACACAACCACGCCCTGTAGACGGGCTCCGGCTGCGCAGCGAGTGCCCCGTGATGCAGCAGTCCGCGCGTGAGCGCCTCCTGCACCAGGTCTTCCGGATCGATGCCCCCCTGACCGCACAACCGTCTCGCCAGGGCCAACAGCATGGGCCTGACACGATGCGCGAACTCCTCGAACCCGTCGGGATGCACATCCGTACTGTAGGCCACAGGAATGCGAATGACTGTGGCAATGCGTTGGCCGCTCATCGACCCGGACTCCTTCCACGCCTATCGAAACGAAGTCCGGGGCAATCCTTGGAAGGCCGTCGTGAAGCAGACTCAATCGCATCAAATTGCGCCCGCTCACCGACATCCCTGCCGTCCCGCGGGCCAGGGACAGGCCGGCGTCAGGCCAGCGCGGCGGAAATCGAGGCAGGCTGCGCCACGGGTAATTCCAACGTCAACGCCGCGCCCCCCAGGGCTTCCGAGCGTCCCGCACTCAAACGTCCGCCATGCCGTTCGACGATGCCTCGTGCGATGGCCAGCCCCAAGCCTGTCCCCGGCCGAGGTCCCTCGCGCTTGCGGCCCGTCACGAAAGGCTGGAAGAGCCGGGGCAGCAGTTCCGGTGGAATGCCAGGCCCGCTGTCCTCCACCCGGACGAGCAACCGGCCGCTCGCCTGCTCAATGGATGTCCTCAACCGCGGTGCGGGCACGTCTCTCAGGGCGAGCAAGGCATTCTCCAACAGGATGACCATTACCTGTGAGAGCTGGGACTGGTCGGCCTCCACGGTGAGCGACGCGTCCTCCTCGGACTCGAAGGCGACATCGGGCGCGAGCGAGCCAAGTCCCTGCCGCGCGGTGGAGTACGCCAGCGCGACGGTGGCTGAGACATCCACGCGGCGCAGGTCCAGCGGGCGCGGGCGTCCATAGCGCAGCAGTTCGTCCACGAAGTGACTGGCGCGGTCGATCTGCTCCCGCATGGCCGCCACCGTGTCCGGGTCCCCGCCCCTTCGCTCCAGCAGCTTGAGGTGCGCGGCGAGCACGCCCAACGGATTGCGGACCTCGTGGGCCACTGCGGACGTGAATTGTCCCAACTCCGCCAACCGCGCGGATTGGTCCGCGCGCGCCTCCTCGCGAGCGAGCGCCACGGCCAGTTCGTCACTGGTGGCCCGGCCCTTGAGGAGCCGGCGCCCCAGCCAGGCCTGAAGCGCCTGACGCACGGGCTCGAACGCGAGCGCGGCCAGGGCCAGGAGGAAGAAGGCACCTACGCGGTACTCGGTGAGGAACGGCTGCCCGCTGCCCGACAGCAGCGTCAATACGCCAAAGAGGAAGCCCGCGGACAACACCGCCGCCACCGCGGAGTAGACGAGGCTGCGTTCGAGCAGCCGTCGGTCCGCGGCTGGCTGATGGGCATTGATGACATGCACCAGCACCAGCAGCGCCGCCAGCACCAGGTACATCCCGAACGGCAACGCGTACCCGCCCGACAGCAACAGGGCGTTGCCGATACTGCCCAGGTACGCGAGCAGCCCGGCGATGCCCAGACTGAGGAGGATGGGCCGTCGCTCGGGAGCTTCGCCCCGGTACGCGCGCGACAGATGCACCAGCGGCACGCCCGCCGCCGCCACGGCGAGCATCATGGTGGGCCAGAACAGGGGGCCTCGCCCCATCGCCAGCGGCCCGTGCAGGACGTTGGGAAGGAACGCGCCAATGCCCGTCACCACCACCGCCACGCAGTACGCGAGCACCACCAGCCGATAGGAGCGCTGCCGGGTCACGTCATAGGCGGAGTGCAGGTATGCCGCCGCGACGAAGGCCCCACCCGCCACGAAGCGCTCCCCCACCCACGCCATGGACGGGATGCAGAGCAGCAGCAGCGCGCCCGTCCACCCTGCGGTCGCCAGACAGTAGAGCGTCAGGCCTCGCGCGTTGTGCCCCCGAAGCACGGCCGTGAAGAACAGCAGCAGCGACACGGAGAGGACAGGCACGAGGCTGTAGGCGAACAAGGGCCCCATGCCCGTACTGTGACAGATCAGCGAGCGCCGTGAGGCGGACTCGCCGCCGAGGTATGGGCGGTGATGGCCCGGGTCATCGTCTCCCAGTCATCCGGGTGCAGGTCATGCCCCGCGTCGTGCAGTGTCACCAGGCACGCGCCCTTGACGGCACGGCTCAAGGCCACGCCATGCGCATGGTCGATGACCGGGTCCACCGAGCCGTGGATGACCAGCAGCGGCGCTTCAATCTCACGCGTCCGGCCGTACCACTCCAGGCCACCGGACAGCCCCGCGTGGTTCAACGCGCATTGAGGCGCGAGCGCGCGCCGGTAGTCCTGTACTGCTCGCGCCCGCACCCGAGCCTCGTCGAACGACCTTCGCGCACGGCCCACGCACAACCGTGAGAGTTCGACCTGGAAACCGATGGCCTCGGCCTCGTCGGACCAGTTCAGCGTGGCGGCCCGCTGGAAGTGCGCGAGCACCGCCGGGTCCATACCCGGGTCCTCGAAATCAGGCTCCGAGAAAATCTGGGCGCTGATGAGCGTCAGCGAGAGGACGCGCTCCGGGTACTTCAACGCCACGAGCTGGCAGAGCAGGCCCCCCAATGACATCCCCACGAGGTGCGCGCGCTCGATGCCGTATCCATCCAGCACGGAGATGACATCGGCGGCGAGGTCGTCCAGCGTGTAGGGCGTGGCTCCTGGCACACCGTGCGAGGAGCGCCCCGTGTCGCGGTGGTCGTAGCGGATGACGAAGCGCCCCGCCCTCGCGAGCTGCTCCATGAGCCCATCAGGCCACCCCAGCATCGAGCTGGCCGCCCCCATCAACATCAGCACGGGGGCGTCGCCCTCACGCCCGAAGCCCTCGGTACAGAGCCGAATGTCGCCCGATTCGATGATGCGCTCGGACATCCAGGAACCCCTTTCGACAGCCAGGAACTGGCGCGGATGACGAATTAATAACCGACGCGTCGGTTATATTCAACCCACACATCTTGGTTGCCCCTCCAAGCGACACAACCTTCAGTCGAAGGACTCTCGTGGGAACACGCACCCGAGCAACGTGCGCAAGCGAGCGAGGACGTACTCCGTCAACGGCGGCGTCCGCTCCACCAACCACTGCATCGTCGCACCCGCGATGACGTCTTGAAGCAGGGCGGACACCGCGCCACGGTCGACGCTGGGAGGAAGCCGGACGGCGATGGCGTCGCGCACGAGCAGATTCCGCTCATGTGCCATCCGCCTCAACGTGGGGTCTCTCACGTCCTCCCAGGCCAGGAGCAGGTGTGCGTCGAGCGCCTCGCCCTCCCCCATCACCGAGACCAGGGTCTTCAGGAAACGCCAGAGACCCTGTGCTCCGACTTCCACGGGCAGACCGGCGAAATACTCGCGCTTCTGCTCGGCGGTCCGCTCCATGAGCCGGAAGTAGAGGTGCTCCTTGTTCTTGAAGCGCTGGATGAGCGCCGCGCGGGACATGCCCACCGCGACGGCCACGTCATTCAGCGTGAATGCGCCCGGCCCGTTCCGAAGCAACACGAACATGGCGGCGTCGAGGATGGCTTCGTCGCTGTGCAGCTTGGGCCGGGGCACGGGCCGTAGATAACACGCGCGGCGAACGCGCGCGCTCAGCGCACCGTGGCGAGAAAGCCGTCCAGCAGCCGGTTCACCTCGTCCGGAGCGTCGAGCTGCACCCAGTGCCCCGTGCCCTCCACCTTCGCGTGCGGCAGCTCCGGCACCAGGTGGTGATACGAGCCCGGTTCCTCATTGAAGGCCGTCACGACCGACAGACGCGGCCCCGAGTAGCGCCGCAGCGGCGTCACGGGGTCGAAGTCCAGCAGGGCCCCCAGTCCGCCCCGGACGCCCTCTTGGGACGTGGCGCGCATCTCGGAGAGAATGCGCTCGCGCACCTCCGGCCGGGACGGCGCCAACATGGGGGACCAGGCCTCCTCCACCACCGCGCTCCAGGCCTCGGTCGCCAGCACCGCCATCAAGCCCCGGGCCTGCTCCGCTGGCATCGAGCGTCCATCCGAGGCCGGGTCGAGGAGGAACAACCCCGCGACGCGGTCCGGCTGCGCCCCCGCGTAGGCCACGCAGACGGCCCCGCCCAGGCTGTGCCCCACCAGCACGAAGCGCTGAAGCCCCAGCCCATCCACCACCGTCCCCACGTCCCGCGCGAAGTCCTCCACGGCGAAGCCGCCGTCCCGTGGCAGCTCGGACTTCCCGTGGCCACGCAGGTCCAGTGCCAAGGCCCGGCGGCGCTCGCGCAGGTACGACAGCTGCGCGGCCCAGTGCGTGGTGTTGCCGGCGCTGGAATGGACGAACACCACCGGCAGTCCACCCACGCCCCCATCGTCGACATTCAGCATTCCCGTGGACCCCATCATGACGGCCTCCTCTGGCCTCGAAGCGCGCAGTCGTGCGCGACGTGATGCTTGTGGAGTACGGCCCATCCCTGACAGAAACTGTCAGCAATGGCACGAGTCGACCGGGTAATGCGGCTGCTGGACTTCCTGCGGGGACGGGATGGGACGACGGTGGCGGAGATCTCCGAGGCGCTCGAAGTGAGCGCACGCACTGTCCACCGGGACCTGGCGACGCTGCGGGAACAGGGCATTCCCCTGAGCAGCGACACAGGCCCTGGGGGCGGCGTCCGGCTGGAACGGGACCGGGGCGTGGCGGCCGTCCACCTGTCGCAGGAGGAAGTAGTGGCGCTCTGGCTGGCCGCCAACCTGTCCGCGACGGGCAGCACGTTGCCCTGGGGCGGCGCGGCGCGCTCGGGGCTCCAGAAGCTCTTCGCCAGTGTCCCCAAGGAGCGGGCCCGGGGAATGCGCGAGCTCTGCCGCCGCGTGGTCGTGGGACGACCCGCGAGCGCCCGCGTGCTGAAGGACGTCGGCACACCGCCCGAGGAGCTGCTCGCCGTCTTCGAGCGGGCCTTCCGCGAGCAGGTCTGCCTCTCCTTCGAGTACCGCGACCGGCACGGCAAGGCGACTCGCCGCATCGTGGAGCCGCACGGGCTGCTGGTGGAGTCGCCCGTCTGGTACGTGCTGGCCCGGGACGTGGAGAAGGCCGCGGCGCGCATGTTCCGCATGGATCGCATCCGCCGGGCCCGCCTCGTCCCCGACCGCCCCTTCACGCCCGACATGGAGGGCTTGCGAGCCCAGGCCGATGCCCAGCGCGCGAACGGTACGCGAGCCCCAGGCTGAGGTAGGCTGCGCGCCCGCCGGAGCCGGAGTGCGCGCCGGAGTCACCAGGAGTCACACGGTGCGGTACTTCGCCATGGTCGCGGCCGGGGCCACCCTCTGGGGGTGCTGGGCGCTCTTCTTCCGTCCAGCGGGGCTCGCCGGGCCGCAGAACGCATTCCTCGTGCTCCTGGCCATGTCGCTCCCGGCGCCCTTCCTGTTCCGGCGCGATGCCCTGCGCGACCGCCGGGCCACCCTGGCGATGCTCGTCGTGGCGCTGGCGGACGCTGCGAACACGGCCCTCTTCTTCGCCGCCATGGAGCGCGGGCCGGTGTCCATCGCCGTGCTGACGCACTACCTGGCGCCCTTGCTGCTGGCGCTGCTGGCCCCCTGGGTGCTGGGCGAGGAGCGCTCCACCCGGGCCCTGATAGGCGGCCCCGTGACGCTGGTGGGCCTGGCCCTGCTCATCGGCCGGCCCGACGGCGACTTCTCAGGGCTGACGGCGCTGCTGGGCGCGGGCAGCGCCTGCTTCTACGCCATCATCGTCCTGGCCGCGAAACAGGCGGCGCGGGCCTATTCACCCATGGCCGTGACATCACTGCATGCCCCCATCTCCGCGGGCGTGCTGCTGCTCTGTTTCGGAGACCGGGTACTGCCACCCACGGTGGATGGAGGCACGCTCCTCGTGCTCGTGGGCGGCATCGTTTGCGGCCTCATTGGAAACATCCTCTTCCATACCGGTCTGCGGCACGTTCCCACGGCGGCCACGGCGGCGCTCACGTACCTGGAACCGCTCACCGCTTCACTGGTGGGCTGGGCCTTCTTCTCGGAGACGCTGACGCCCGTTGCCCTGGGCGGAGGCCTGTTGGTGCTGGTGGCCGGCGCATGGGTGGCGGCCGAGCGACGCGCCACCCTCCAGGCCGTGCCGCTGCGCGCCGCGGCACGTTGAACGCGTGCGCCAAATCACCCCTTGCATGCTTGGGGAGTCCTTTGGTCCTCTTGGGCCCCCGCACACACTCTTCCCTCCGTTCCTGGCGACGCCGTATGCCTATGGAAACCGCAGCCGACAGCCGTGAGTATCGCGTCGTCTTCTTCTGTCCCGCGTCGAGCGCCCGGCTCGAGCGGATGGAAGTGCCCGTGCGACGGCTGCTCACGCGCATCCACGCGCCGCCCGCGGAGCTGGCGCCGCTCCAGGAAGCCGGCGCGATTACCGAAGCCGGCTGGCAGGTGTTCCTGGTCCGCTCGCTGACGGAGCGCTCCGCGGCGCAGGCCATGGCCGCCTACGTCAGCGAGGCCACGTGCGCGCTGGCCGCGGAGCTGGACGCGGAGGTGCTGGGGCTCTACGTGGACGTGTCCGGTGACACGGCGCGCATCTGCCGCTGCGGCCCCGAAGACGGGCCGGAGACATTCGCGGGCCGCCGTCAGGCCGCGCTCAACCGCACCGCCGAATGGTTGGAAGTGACGCCCGTCAGCCTCTCCGCCCTCTTCCACCTCGACCTGCCCGACGCGGAGTACGAGCCGGACGCGGATGACCGCTTCGTCGAGGAGAAGCTGCGCGAGGCCCGGACCCTCATGGAGCGATACCGCCAGGGCAAATGAGGTCTCGAACGCCCGAGGACCTCGCGGGTCGCTGCCCGCGCTGCTTCCTCCCCGCTGCCCTGTGTCTATGCGCCGAGGTGCCGTGCGTCTCCACGCGCACGGAGTTGCTCATCGTCCGGCACCACAAGGAGACGCTCAAATCCACCAACACCGCGCGCATGGCGGCGCTCGCCATTCCCCGGTGCAACATCGTCTCCTATGGCTCGCCGGGCGTCCCCTTCGACGCCTCCATCCTGGAGGGCGATGACACGTGGCTGCTGTTCCCGGACGCACACCACGAGCCCGCGCCCGGTGCGGCCTTTCCCAGCAGGCTCATCATCCTGGATGGGAGCTGGGGACAAGCACGCCGCATGGTTCAGCGAGTCCCCGCGCTGCGGCGGCTGCCCGGCTTGAAGCTGCCACCGCCCGCGCCGGACTCGCGGCGCCTGCGTCGCCCACCCCACCCGGATGGCATGTCCACGCTGGAGGCCATCGCCGGTGCGCTTGCGTATCTGGAGGGCGAACACATCGCCCAACCGCTCCATGCACTGCACGAGCAGATGATTGACCGCGTCCTCGCGAGCCGGGGACGGAACACCTAGCGCGCTCGACGCCGTCCAGGGGCCGCGCCCCGGCCGGTGCTTCGCGATGGCCACGAACAGCCCACTCAGGAGGGAGTTGGCGCCAACAGGCGTGGGCTTCAGCGCGCGGTCAGCGCGTCCAGTTCGGCGATGAGGGCGGGCACATCGCCGCGAGGAATCGCCCGACAGGGCCAGAAGCCCGCGGCGCGATCCGTGGCGATGATGGGGATGCCTTGCTCCCGCGCCTGCGCCAGCTCGCCCAGATGGCTCTCACACCATGCTGGCGCGAGCACCACGTCCACCTGCTGGAGCGTGCGCTGGACCTGAGCCGTCACCCTCCGCACTCGCGGGTGGTTCAGGTGTCGTGGGTCCGTGCCTTCTGCGGGGCGCACCCAGAGGTTCCACTGGGGCCGCTCGTCGAGCACCGCCAAGGCTTCTCGCAGTCCGCCGCGCGCGAGAGCGGGCCCGGCGAGGAGGGCCACGTGCGGGCCGTGGCCCTGGGGCAAACGGGGCGCCGGGGGCGATTCGCGGTCCGATGGAAAATGCAGCCTGCGGAGCTTCTCCGGGGCGTGTCCGGCCAGCCGCAGCCGCTCGAGGGCGAGCTCGCCTCGCACCCAGATTTCATCCGCGAGGACGCGCTCCGCATCCTGCCGCGCGACGTCCTCCGCGGAGGCGCGGTGGTTGCGAAGGAAGGCCTCCTCCGGGTGTCTCGCGGCCGCGGCGTCCAGGTCCGCGTGCAGTGCCCTCAAGGAGGGCAGGTCCTCCACCAGCACGCAGCGCGCGCCCCGGCGGCGGGCCATCGCGAAGACCTCCCGGGCACCGAGCGCTGGCGCGAGCACCGTCTCCACCGACGCCGGAAGCAGCGCCGAGGCTGCCTGCGCCCACCGCTTGCGCAGGGTGAAGCGGGCCTGGAGTGTCGCCGCCGTCGAGCGCGCCGCGACTCGCATCCCGGCCTCCACGGCCCCCCAGCCTGGCAGGCCCCAGACGCGGAAGCCCTCGGGCACCGGCAACGTCCGGCGGGTCCAGGCCTGACGCAGGCGGGTGGGGAGTGGTCCCCAATCGGGCAGCCTCGGCAGCGCCCAGGGGGCCAGCACCTCCGCCTCGCGCGTGAGCAGCGACGCGAGATGGGAGAGCCAGGGGGCGGGCTCCGGTGCGAGAACCAGGTTCATGGCGCCCGGACCTCCGACCGTGGGACTTCGACGCGGGCGTGGCATGCGGTCTCCCCGCACGTCAGGCACGTCCGCTTCCGCGCCTCGGGGTTCAGCAGGCGGCGCCGGTTCTCGGCGATGGTGCGCTCCTCGAGCACGGCGCCAGAACTGGTGTCTTCGACTCGGCGCACGACGCGGTTGATGCGCAGGGTTCCCTCGGCGAGCTCGAGAAGGGACTCGTCCTCGGACCACAGCCGTGAGCGTGTCCGGGGGGCCTCCGCCCCATGGATGGAGAGCCGCAGCTTCCCGTCCGAGACGCGGGCTCCGAGCCGCACCGCTCCCTCACGAGGCGCCATCACCAGGTCCACATAGGGCCAGGCCACCGTGGCATCCATTCCCCACAGCGCGCCTGGCGGCGGGGGTACCGCCTCCATCGTGTGCCCCCAGCGCTCCAGGATGTGCCAGCCCTGGCGTGCGCCGAACTCGAAGAGCGCATTGGCCAGAAGGCAGATGCCGCCCCCGATGGACGGGGTGAGACAGCCACCGCTCAGCGCCAGCCCATGCCGGTAGCCCTTGCGCTCCGTCAGCCGGCCCAGCGTGCGCCAGAAAGAGAGGGGCCTGTCCGGAGCGAGGAGGAGGCCATCGAATGCCGGCGCCGCCAGACGCACGTTGTGCTGCTTGCCCGCTTCGAGCACGGGGTCCGCGTCCGAGTCCGAGCGCTCCAGATTCACGGTGTGCGAGCCGAGGAGCACGCCCTTCTCGTGAGTGGGTGCCAGGAGCGGGCGCGGCCAGCGCTCGGGGGTCGCGGACCACCGCACCAGCCGGTTCGCCTGGAGCATCCACTGCTTGCTTCGCCTCCACAGCAGGGCGTGGGCGGATAACTCCAGGAGTCGGGGAGCGATGGGCGGCGAGGGCATGTCCGAACATTCTGCAAGGGCGGCGCCAGGGAAGGAAACACCAGGGTCTGACACCACTCATGCACGGGCGCGGCCGCGGGGACACCCGTCTGGAGTTCCCCCGCCGCTTCGGCGTCACCCGGCGGAGTGGGCTGTTAGACTTGCCGCATCATGTCCCGCGCCCAGCCCCCGGACACCGTGGTCCTCTTCGACGGCGTGTGCAACCTGTGCAACGGCACGGTCCTCTTCATCATCGACCGGGACCCCGAGGCGCGCATCCGCTTCACCGCCCTGCAGTCCCAGCGAGCCGCCGCGCTGCTGGCGCCCCATGGCGTCGTGCCCAAGGAGGAACCGGACAGCTTCGTCCTCCTGCAGGACGGCAAGCTGTACGAGCGGTCCACGGCCGCGCTCCGCGTCGCGCGGATGCTGAAGGGGCCGTGGCGGTTTCTCTACGCTTTCATCGTGGTGCCCCGGCCGCTGCGCGACCTCGTCTACCGAATCATCGCGCGCAACCGCTACCGCTGGTTCGGCCGGGAAGCTCAGTGCCGCATCCCCACGCCCGAGCTGCGAGCCCGCTTCCTCCCGGAGACCACTCCGTAGCCAGGCGTCGCCCACCGAATCAGCAGGCGTTGGCGTCCGTGCAGCGCGCCTTCTTCATCTCCGTGGCGAAGGGGCTGGGCGCCAGGAAGCCGGTGACACGTGGCTGGGTGAGCACCTTGCCCTCCGGCGAGATGAACGCCACGGTGGGCAAGCCCTCCACCCCGAAGCGCTCCAGCAGCGCGTCCAGCGAGTCCTCGCTGTTCGTCGCGTCAATCTTGATGTTGAGGAAGCGCCCCTCGTCGGACTCGGAGATGACCTGCTGCGCCGGGTAGGTGTCGCGGTCCAGTTCCTTGCAGGCCGCACACCAGTCCGCGAAGAAGTCGATGAGCACCGGCCGGCCCTCCGCCTTCGCCTGTGCGAGCACCTGGTCGAAGGCCTCCGGGGAGAAGGTGGCCTGCTTCGCCGGCATGACGTGGTGCCACTGCCAGGCCGGTGCGCGCGCCGGCTCGGCGAGCCCCAGGCTCACCCACAACGTGCCCACCGGGCCCCCGTCCAGCGCCCCGCCGCGCAGCACCAGCGCCGCGACGACGAGCGCCACGCCCAGCGCCTTGAACGAGAACTCCCGCGCGCCTTCCTTGAACGAGCGGTGCACCGCGCCCAGGGCCACGCCCACCGCCACCAGCAGCGCGGCGATGACGGCTCCCGGCACCCGGCCCACGTGGAGGCCCAGCCCCTTCACCACGTCCCGCGCCCAGGGGAAGGCGTCCTTGAGGTAGCTGAAGGCCAGGGCCACTAGCATGATGCCCAGCACGCTCTTCACCCACTCCATCCACACGCCGCCGCGCGGCAGCCGGACGGTGAAGACGCCGATGAGGAAGAACGGCACGCCGATGCCCAGCGCGTAGACGAACAGCAGCGACGCGCCCAGCGTGGTGTTGGCCGACTTCGCCACGAAGGCCAGGAGGCCCGTCAGCACCGGGCCGGTGCACGGCGCCGCCAGGAAGCCGGACACGCTGCCCATCAGGAACGCGCCCGCCACACCCGCGCCCCCCACCGCGTTGAGCTTCGTCTGGAACGACGACGGCAGCGCCAGTTCGAACGCGCCGAACATGGACGTGGCCAGCAGTAGCAGAAACACCGCCAGGCCCGTCACCACCGCCGGGTGCCCCAGCATCGACCCGAACGCCTGGCCCGTCTTCGCCGCCAGCACGCCCAGTGCGCTGAACACCACGCCCATGCCCACGATGTAGGAGGACGTCAGGAGCAGCGCGCGGCCCCGGCCCTCCGTCTTGCGCGCGCCGAAGACGGACACGGTGATGGGGATGAGCGGATAGACACACGGCGTCAGCGCGGTGAGCAACCCACCCGCGAACACCACCGCCGCGCCCACCGCGAGGCTGCCGGCTTCGAGGAACCGGGCCGCATCCAGATTGGCGTTGGGACCCGTGGGCAGCAGCCATGGCACCACGGCCACCGCCACTCCGGCCAGCACCGCCATCACTCCGAGTTTCTTCGCATCCATGCGCGCGTGACTCCGTGCTCCCAGGCCCCCCTTGTATACGCAGGCCGGGGGCCACGGGCTACTGCGCTGGAGGGGCAAGCGGGGAAGCAGGCGTCTTCAGTCCGGCGGAACGTGCCAGCCCCATGACGCCCTCCACCGCGGCGGCGATGTAACCAAACGGATTGGCCCCATCCACCGCGGTGACGTGCACCTCGCCCATCTTCTGCTGGAAGGCCGCGGCCACCTGCGGGAGCTGCTGCGCCAGGGCCATCTGGATGACCTCCGGGCTAACGCTGTTCTCGATGTCGCGCAGCGCGCGCGCCTTGCCCAGCTCCAGGTCCTGCTGCGCCCGGTCCTTGCGCACACTCAGCTCGGCGATGACTACCTCTGTCTCCACGATGGACCGCCGGGCCTGCACCACCTGGAGCTCCGCGTGGAGCCGTTCGGCCTCCTGCTGGTGCGCGGCCATCTGCACCTCGTGCCACACGGTGGCCTGTTCGTGCTCGCGGCGCAGGCGCTCCAGCTCCAGCTGCGCCTTGGCGCCGGCCTCCTCCTGCTCGCGGCGCAGCTTCGCCAGCTCCACCTCCTGCTCGTGCCGCTGGCGTGACAGCTCCAGCGCCTGTTCACGCTGCTGCCGCGCCAGCTCCATCTGCGCCTTGGCGTTCTCCGCCTCCTGCGCGCGCTGGAGCCGCACCAGCTCGATTTTCGCCTGCGCGGCCTCGGACTCCTGCGCCAGCTTCAGCTTCTCCAGCTCCAGTTTCGCGCGACCGGCCTCCGTGTCCTGCTCGCGCTTGAGCTTCTCCAGGGCCACGCGCTGGCGCGCGACCTCCGCGTCCTGTTCGCGCTGGAGCTTCTCCATCTCCACCTGAGCGCGGCTGACGGCCAGCGCCCGCTCGGAGACGATTTTCGCGTCGGCCAGGCGGGACTCCGCGGCCAGCGCATCCAACTTCGCCTGTTCGTCGGCCACCTGCTTCTTCTGGCGGACCTCCTGCTCAGCGGCCATCTTCGCCAGCGCCACCTCGCGCTCCACGGTGGCCTGCTCCTGCTTCAGCGTGCGCTCCTGGGCGAGCTTCGCCTCGGCCACGCGCGCCTCCACCGCCAGCGCCTCCAGCCGGGCCTGCTCCTCCGCTGTCTGCTTCTTCTGGCGCACCTCCTCCTCGGCCGCCAGCCGCTGGAGGCTCAGCTGACGCTCGGCTTCCGTCTCCTCGCGGTGGACGAAGCGCTCCTTGGCCAGCTCCGCCTCACGCGCCTGCCGCTCCTGTTCATGGCGGAAGCGCGCCTGCATGTTGGCGAAGACGGTGGAGGACAGGACGCGCACGTCCTGGATTTCAATCGTGTCCAGGATGACGCCCCAGCCCGCGTCCGTCTGGTCCTCCAGGCGGCCTCGGCCGGAGAGCACGGGCGCGATTTCGCGCACCAGCTCCGCGGCGATGCCCTCCTTGCGCTTGGAGAGGCACTCCTCCACGGACATGTTCGCCACCAGCCGCCGCGCGGCGCCGACGAACATCTCCCGCAGCAGCTCGGCCAGCTTCTCCTGCGCGCGCTCCGGGAAGGAGAAGTTGAGCATGCGGAAGGCCACCAGCGGGTCTGAAATCCGGTACACCGCCAGCCCCGTCACCTGCACGCCCACCTTCTCGTGCGTCACCTGGTCCGCGGTGAACTGAAGTCGCTGGATGCTGGTGGGGACAATGGCCACCGAGTCCCCCGGCAGCTTGAAACAACTGGCGCCCTGGCCGCTGACCTCCCGCACCCGGCCGCGCCGCATGTGGACCAGGAACTCACTGGGCCGCGCGGTGACGAGCCCCCAGCGCTTCATCTTCTCCGGGTCCTCCGCGGGCTTGCCGGCACGCCACCCGTCCACATAGCGCGGCTGTTCCAGCTTGCCTCCGCCCCCGCCGTCCATCCGGACCAGGTGCGTCCTCCCGCCGCCCTCCCCCGTCTCCTGCGCCTCCTTCGTGCGGGCCGTCTGCTTCGCGCTCATGTGCGTGCCTCCCTGTGGTGGCCCCCACCCGTGCAGGCGGCCGGCCAGCGAGGGGCCTGCCGGGAAATCAAGCGGTTGGCCGGAGGGTGTGCGCCATTCTGGGGCGCCTCGTCCCAGGACGGCGCGCCCGGACTGATCCACGATGGCGCGGCGTTCACTTAAGACGTCCTATTGGGAGCACGCACCCACACCCGCGGCGCGCCTGATGTTCGCTTGACCCGAAGGCGCCCCTTTTTATATTTGACCAGTCCGGTCCACATTCAGGTGTGACGGTGTAGGTTCCCCTGCGGCAAAGGCGCTCCGAGGCGCCGGTCGACGTCCCCTCCAGGAAGGTGTTGGAAGCAATGGTGAAGCTGCCGATCTACATGGACAACCACGCCACCACCCCGCTGGACCCGCGGGTGCTGGAGGCGATGCTGCCCTACCTGCGAGAGGACTTCGGTAACGCGGCCAGCCGCAATCACGTGTTCGGCTGGAAGGCCGAGGCGGCGGTGAACAAGGCCCGGCAGCAGGTGGCCGAGCTCATCGGCGCGGCCGAGCAGGAGATCGTCTTCACCTCGGGCGCCACCGAGTCCGACAACCTGGCCATCAAGGGCGTCATCGAGTTCTACAAGTCCAAGGGTGACCACATCATCACCCTCAAGACGGAGCACAAGGCCATCCTGGACACCTGCAAGCGCCTGGAGCGCGTGCGGCAGGAGCGGTTGGACGAGCTGAAGCTGCTGCGGCTGGCGCAGTTGGCGGGCCAGGACGTCACCGAGGACAACCAGTCGGAGCTGCTGTCGAAGTACGACGTGGACTCCGACGAGACGTACCGTAAGTGGGCCGAGCTGCCCACCGGCGGCGCGCGCGTCACCTACCTGGACGTGGAGCCCGACGGCCGGGTGAGCCTGGAGAAGCTGGCCGCGGCGATGACGCCGAAGACGGTGCTGGTCTCCATCATGTTCGCCAACAACGAGATTGGTGTGGTGCAGCCCATCGCGGAGATTGGCGCGCTGTGCCGCTCCAAGGGCGTGCTCTTCCACTGCGACGCGGTGCAGGGCATCGGCAAGGTGCCCTTCGACGTGGAGGCCATGAAGGTGGACCTGGCCTCCATCACCTCGCACAAGATGTACGGCCCCAAGGGCATTGGCGCGCTGTACGTGCGCCGCCGGCCGCGCGTGCGCATCGCGCCCAGCATCGACGGCGGCGGTCATGAGCGCGGCATGCGCTCCGGCACGCTGAACGTGGCGGCCATCGTCGGCTTTGGCGTGGCTGCCGAGCTGGCTCGCAAGGAGCTGCCCGAGGAGTCGGCGCGCCTCCTTCGCTTGCGTGAAAAGCTGCGCAAGGGCCTCACGGACGCGCTGGACATGACCGTCATCAACGGCTCGCTGGAGCACCGGCTGCCCGGCAACCTCAACATCTCCTTCGCCCACGCGGAGGGAGAGTCCCTGATGATGGGCATCAAGGACGTGGCGGTGTCCTCCGGCTCGGCGTGTACGTCCGCCTCCCTGGAGCCCTCCTACGTGCTGCGCGCGCTGGGCGTGGACGAGGAGCTGGCGCACAGCTCCATCCGCTTCGGCCTGGGCCGCTTCACCACGGAAGAGGAAGTCGACTACGTGGTGAACCTCGTAGTGGACAAGGTCCGCAAGCTGCGCGACATGAGCCCGCTCTACGAGATGGCCAAGGAAGGCATCGACCTCAAGAGCATCGAGTGGACGGCGCACTAGCGCCTTCTCAGGTAGACAGGGGGGCGCGAGCCCCCTCGCCCGGAGGGTGTTGCCCGCCGGAACCTTTGGTGAGAAGCATCCGTTGAAGGAGCAGGCATGGCTTACAGCGACAAGGTCATCGAGCACTACGAGAACCCCCGGAACGTCGGGACGCTCGACAAGGAAGACCCGAACGTGGGCACCGGCCTGGTGGGCGCGCCCGCCTGCGGCGACGTGATGCGCCTGCAGCTCAAGATTTCCGAGGACGGGCTCATCGAGGACGCCCGCTTCAAGACGTTCGGCTGCGGGTCGGCCATTGCCTCGTCGTCGCTCGTCACCGAATGGGTGAAGGGCAAGACGGTGGACCAGGCGATGACCATCTCCAACAAGGACGTGGCCCGCGAGCTGTCGCTGCCGCCGGTGAAGATTCACTGCTCCGTGCTGGCCGAGGACGCCATCAAGGCGGCCATCGAGGACTTCAAGAAGAAGCGCGCCGCGCGTCAGGCCAAGGCGTCCTGACGTTCGGGAAAGGGAGAGGCGAACCATGAGCGAACAGGCGACCCAGGAGACGACGCAGCGCCAGGCGCCTGCCACCGCGCCCGTGGCCAAGCCCCCCAAGGGCATCACCATTGCCGACAGCGCGGTGGCCCGGCTGAAGGAGCTGCTGGAGCAGCGGCAGACGCCCGAGGCGGGCTTGCGGCTGGCCGTGAAGGGCGGCGGGTGCTCGGGCCTCCAGTACTCCATGGAGTGGTCGGAGAAGTCCCGCGAGCGCGACAAGATTTTCGAGAAGGACGGCGTGCGCGTCTTCGTGGACCCAAAGAGCTACCTGTACCTCATCGGTACCGAGCTGGTGTTCGAGCAGACGCTCATGGCCTCCGGCTTCAAGCTGGACAACCCCAACATCAAGGCGGCCTGCGGCTGCGGAGAGAGCTTCTCCGTCTGACGCGGCAGCACGCGCTCCGCCCCCTTCTGGGCGGAGCCGCCGCCACGCGGGCCCGGCCAGCCGCCGGGCCCTTTTCGTTTGTCCCCTCCCCGCATTGGAGAGCCCCCTTTGAGGACCCACTTCGACGTCTTCGGCCTGAAGCGCGCCTATGACGTGGACGTGCCGGCGCTGGAGAAGCAGTACCGCGAGCTGTCGTTGCAGCTCCACCCGGACCGCGTGGCACAGGCCAGCGCGCGCGAGCGCCTGCAGGCCCTGGAGGGCACCACCGCCCTCAACGAGGCCTTCAAGACGTTGAAGGACCCGGTGCGCCGCGCCTTCTACCTGCTCAAGCTGCACGGCATCGACCTGGACCGCGAGGACGCGGGCGCGCAGAAGGACATGCCCCTTGCCTTCCTGGAGGAGGTCATGGACCTGCGCGAGTCGCTGGACACCGCCATGGCGAAGAAGGACCTGGGCCGCGCCCGGGCCATGGCGGACGACGTGGAGGCCCGGAAGAAGGCGGCCCTCACCGAGGCGGCGGAGTCGCTTCGCACCCTGGAGGCAGGCGAGCCGGGGGACGGCGGGCAGGAACAAGTGAGAAAGGCATCGCACGCGCTGGGGCGGGTGCGCTACTTCACGCGCTTCCTCGAGCAGGTGGACGCGTTCGAGGAGGAGATTCAGGCGTGAGCAAGAACGGCTACCTTCAGATTCACGACCCGCTGAAGCCCAAGGGGCAGGCGGTGGGCATCGACCTGGGCACGACGAACTCGCTGGTGGCGGCGGTGGTGAAGGACCAGCCCGTCTGCGTCCCAGTGGACGAAGGCGACGCGCTGTTCCTCCCCTCCGTGGTGCACTACGCGAAGGACGGCGGTGTGGTGGTGGGCGCCCGGGCTCGGAAGCTGGCGTCCGAGCACGCCACCGACACCATCGCCTCCGTGAAGCGCTTCATGGGGCGCAGCCCAGACGACGCGGAGACGCGCAAGCTGGGGCACTACAAGTTCGCGCCCGGCGCCAAGGTGGTGCGCTTCGACGTGGCGGGCGGCACGCCGGTCACGCCCATCGAAGTCTCCGGTGAGGTGCTGCGCGCCCTCAAGCGCCGCGCGGAAGCGCACTTCTCCACCAAGGTGGAGCAGGCCGTCATCACCGTGCCCGCCTACTTCGACGACGCCCAGCGGCAGGCCACCAAGGACGCGGGCCGGCTGGCCGGGCTGGAGGTGCTGCGGCTGCTCAACGAGCCCACCGCCGCCGCGCTGGCCTACGGTCTGGACAAGGGCAGCCAGGGCACCTTCGTCGTCTACGATTTGGGCGGCGGCACCTTCGACATCTCCATCCTCAAGCTGGTGGACGGTGTGTTCGAGGTGAAGTCCACCGGCGGCGACTCCGCGCTGGGTGGCGATGACTTCGACCGGGCGATTGCCCAGCGCGTGCTGGAGACGCTGGGCGCGTCCGAGGCGCCGGCTCCCGCCCTGGTAGCGGAGGTGCTGGCGGCCTCGCGCAAGGCCAAGGAAGCGCTCACCGACGCGGCTTCGGTGGAGTTCTCCGCGGGCGGGCAGACGCACTCAGTGAAGCGCGAGGACTTCGACGCCTGGGTTCAGCCCTTCGTGCAGAAGACGGGCACGGTGTGCCGGCGGGCGATGAAGGACGCGGGCGTGACGGCCGGGGAGCTGGACGGCGTCATCCTGGTCGGCGGCGCCACGCGCGTGCCGGCGGTGCGCCGCTACGTGGCGGAGCTGTTCGGCCGTGAGCCGCTGGGCGACATCGACCCGGACCAGGTGGTGGCGCTGGGCGCCGCGGTGCTGGCCAACCTGCTCACCACGGCGGACCGGCAGGACGACGTGCTGCTGCTGGACGTGATTCCCCTCTCCCTGGGTTTGGAGACGATGGGCGGCATCGTGGAGAAGCTGATTCAGCGCAACTCCACCATCCCCACCACCGCGGGCCAGGTGTTCACCACCTTCAAGGATGGGCAGACGGGCCTGGACGTCCACGTGCTCCAGGGCGAGCGCGAGCTGGTGGAGGACAACCGCAGCCTGGCGCGCTTCACCCTGTCCGGCATTCCGCCCATGGCCGCTGGCATGGCCCGGGTGGAGGTCCGCTTCCAGGTGGACGCCGACGGCATCCTCTCCGTCAGCGCGCAGGAGCAGAGCACCGGCGTCAGCCAGTCGATTACCGTGAAGCCCAGCCACGGCCTCACGGACGAGGAGATTGAGCAGATGCTGCTCGACTCCATCGACTACGCCGAGGACGACATCCAGGCCCGGCAGGTCCGCGAGCAGCGGGTGGACGCCGAGCGCGTCCTGGCCGAGGCGGACCGGCAGTTGGGCGAGCACGGCTCGCTGCTCCAGGAGGGGGAGCGCGCCACCATTGATTCCGCCATCGCCCGCGTGCGCGAGCTGATGAAGGGCGAGGACCACCTGAAGCTGAAGGAGGCCGTGCACGCGCTGGACGAGGCGTCCCGCCCCTTCATCGAACGGGTGATGAATCAGGCCATCACCCAGGTGGTGGCTGGCCACTCCGTGGAGGACTACTGACATGCCCAAGGTGACTTTCAAGAGCCCCCTGGCCGAGGTCAGCGCCGACGTGCCCACCGGCACCACCCTGCTGGACGCCGCCGAGGCCTGCGGCGCCCAGGTGGGGCATAGCTGTGGCGGGGTCTGCGGCTGCTCCACCTGCCACATCTGGGTCCGCAAGGGCCTCGACTCGCTGAGCGAGCAGACGGACGCGGAGGCGGACCGCTTGGACATGGGCTTCGACGTCCGCCCCTATTCCCGGTTGAGCTGCCAGACGGAGCTGGGCGCCGAGGACATCCTGGTCGAAATCACCGAGGAGTCCCTCACCGCCTTCATGGACGAGAACCCCGTCCTGCGCCGTTCGCTCGAGGCCGAAGGAAAATGGCCGCTGAAGAAGTGAGGCTGTTACGTAGTGCTTGACGGGGCCGGGCAGTAGCTCTATACGTCCGGCCCATCGCAGCGCCGCACCGCGATGCCCCACCTGCCCAGGTGGTGGAATTGGTAGACACACTAGATTCAGGGTCTAGCGCCTGCAAGGGCATGGAGGTTCGAGTCCTCTCCTGGGCACAAAGTTGAGAAGGGGCCCCGGTTTCAAACCGGGGCCCCTTTTCGCTTTTCAGGGGTCAGGAACGCGCGGGCTCCACGGCATCGTGCGCCACGTGGCTCGCGGCCTCCCGCGCGAGGCTCCCGCCCTTGCGCAAGTCGCGGATGCGAATCTTCCGCAGATGGACGGAGACGGCTCCCACGGCCACCTGGCTGATGACGGTGCCCAGGTGCGTGAGCGTGGCGAAGGCCGCCGCGTCCTCCGGCGAGGCCCCGAGGCTGCGGGCCGCCCAGCTCGTCACGAAGTAGTAGATGCCCATGCCCGCGGGGACACCCGGGAGCGACTGCCCCAGGGAGATGGCCCCCAGCACCACCGCCCCGGCGAAGAGTCCGCCGGAGATGCCGATGCCGTGGAGTGCCAGGCCGTAGGCCAGCGCGGAGGCCAGCACTGGCGCCACCGAGAAGACGAACACCTTCGCCATGCCCGTGAAGGAGCGCGCGGTGCCCAGGCCCTCGCTGACGTGGTGGAGGAAGCCCTCCACCCTCGGGAGCTTGTGGCGACGGTGGAGGGCGAAGGCGAGCGGACCGGACCAGTGCGCTAGAAACACCACCAGCGCAACAAGCCCCACACAGAGTAACACGGCAACTTTCAGCTCCCCCTCGAAGCGGGACAGCGTCCGGCCGAAGGGGCCCAGCAACGACAGCATGACAAGCAGCATCAGCGCTGCGAACTCCATCAGCTTGCAGACGCCCACGGTGCCCAGGCACCGGAGAAAGGGGATGCGCTGCGTCCTCGACAGGAGGAACGAGCGCATGACGTCGCCCAGCTTTCCCGGCAGCGCGTTGTGGACGAAGGCGCCAATGGCCACCAGGTGGTAGCGCTCCTTGAGGGGCACATGCCGACGGAGGGTGCGCTGCCACTGCACCGCGCGCAGCGGGATGATGGAGGCCTGGAGCAGCATGAAGGGCACCAGCCACACGAGGTGGCGGGGCAAGTCCCTTACGAAGTCCCCCAGCGGGAAGCGCGGCTGGAGCAGCGGCCCCGTGCCGCTCAGGTTCCACTTGAAGAAGGCAGTGGACAGCAGGACGACGGACAGCACGAGCCCGAAGACGGCGAGCAGCGCCTTGAGCAGCGCCCGGCCTCCGGCGTGCCTCGCCCTCCCCTTCACGGCACCAACCGGAGTCGTGGGGTGTTGTCGAGAAAGACCGCCGCGAGCCGCTCATGGAGCTGTACGCAGTGAGAAAGGCCGGACAGGTCCACGGGCGCCTTCGCGGGCCAGCACACCAGGCTGTTGGCCTCCGTGCGAGTCAGTCCTCCGTGCGAGCCGAACTCCCAGGCGAAGCCCACGGTGCCACCGCGCTGCACGGCTTCGCCGAAGAGGACCAGGTCGCCCGCGGTGGACATGGTCGGGAGTACGCGGAGGAAGTCTGCCACCGCGCGCTTGCTGAATTCGGCGGACAGTGGGGCACGGTCCAGCGTGTCCACGGTGTAGACGCCGTCGCGCACGAGCGCGACCGCGCTGTTGCCTCGTCTCAGTGTGACAAGGCCAATGTCTGGACTCCGCGTCACCCGGGCCAGTACCTCGGGGTGGCGCTCGAGCAGGGCCATGGCTTCCAGCGGCTTGGACTCACCAGACAGGTACACATGGGCGAAGTTGCCGCAGTCGATGGCCACGGGCGTGAATGGCGCTCGAGGCTGGGTGTCCAGCTCCGGGTGAGCCCTCCCGTCGCATAGTCCGCGGACTGCGTCGTCGGAGAGAGGTCCGTCACCGTGGGGCGCCGTCAACCACTGCGCCAGGGGCTGGCCCTTCCGCTGCTCCCAGGGCAGACAGTCCACGTGTCCGTGGTCGGAGAGGAAGACGACGTCGTAGGGCTGCTCCACCGCGCCCGCCACAGCGTATAGCTCCGCGAGGTACGAATCCACGCGGTGCAGCTCGGCGCGAGCCTGTTCGGAGCGCGGCCCCCGGCGGTGGGCCACCTCATCATAGTTGCCGTAGACCAGATAGATGACGGGGACACCCCGCGCCATGTCCACCAAGGACTTGGTGAAGGCGAAGCTCCAACCCAGCCGCTGGAGGAAGACGTGGCTGAAGAGGAAGGCCGGCTCGTGGCGCCAATCGTGAAGCGCACGAGCCCAGTGGGCGACTTCGCGCGCTGCGGCCCAGGTGTCCATGCCCAGCGAGCGCAGGTAGTCCCAGATGCCGCGAGTGCGCGCGGTGAGCAACCCCAGCATCTCGTAGGAGAACGCGCGCGACATCTGCTCGAAGCTGGCCAGCGTGCTCATGCTCAGCGCGTTCTCTGCTCCCGCTCGGAACAGGGAGAAATACCCGTGGCCCCCACCCTCGAGCAGACTGGTGCGGCCCGCACCGCGCAGGCGCTGATCGATGGCCAGCGCATCCGCCGGGGTGTTCATCTGGACCTTGCGGCCCAGCTCACGGTCGAACCACGAGTAGGCCGGCAGGTTGGAATGGCGCATGCCGTAGAGCAGGCCTGCCTGGAAGAAAGGCGTTGACGTGGGCGCTCCCCAAAAGGCCTCGTCCAGATGGAAGGCCCCCGAGCGGACGAGCCGCGATAGAAAGGGCATGCGCCCCGCGACGAGCGCTTCATCCAGCAGGCTCTTGGGGACGCCATCCAGGTGGACGAGGAGCAGCTTCCTCGCCCTGCGTCCCGGCGCGGGTGGCACCTTCTCCCGGACCCGGCGCACGAGGCTGTGAGCCCATAGATGCATCGCTGGTGGAAGCACAGCGCTCACGGGTGTCGCCTCCCCTCCTCCGGCAGCCAAGATGAGCACTTGAGAGAACAGCCGCCCCGGGGTGTGAGCCGCCTTCCAGGAGAGCGGGCGGGCAGCCGCCGACGTTTCCTGGGAGAGGCCGCCCCTGGACAAGAACGGAAGCAAGCGGGCGGGCGCCGTGAGCCCCCCCCTACTGTCGCGTAAACCTACACGCGGCAGCCACCCGGCCATGGTTGTGACTGGACGTGTGGCGCAGCGCCGCATCCCCCGCGTCAGGAGCACGAAGCACGCGGATCATCTGGCTCAGCGCAGCTTCACGTACTCACCCAGGTCGCCAAAACCGATGAGGTCGGCTCGGTCATCGTTGTTGATGTCCACGGCGAAGCGAGGGTGCCTGTTCACGCGCCAGTCTCCGACACCGTAGACAAAATCCGGCGACATGAGCGTGGACGCAGAGAAGCTGGAGCCCGTCGACAGGGCGGCGCGGGTCTCTTTCTCTCCAAACCCAACAATGTCGGCCTTGCCATCACCATCGACGTCCGCGACGGTGCGCACATGGCGATCCACACGCCATCCCTGGTCCCAGGTGAACTCAGAAGTCCATTGCTGGGTGGGATTGAAGCCAGTGCCCGTGTTGTTGGCCAGCGCGACGTATACGCCACTCTTGGAGAAGCCAACGATGTCCGCCCTGCCATCGCCGTTGACGTCCGCGACGGCGCGCACGGTATAGGGCACAAACCACTGCTGGTTTACGCCAAAATCTCCCAACCAGAGCCTCGAAGCACCGAACGAAGAGCCCGTGGAAAGAGAAACATATACACCCGCATCACCAAACCCAACGACATCTGCCTTACCATCACCATTGACATCCGCGACGGTGCGCACATGGCTCTCCACTCGCCATTGACCGACATTGTAGCCAAAATCCCCCACCCAGAACTGGGGCGAACCAAAGCCGAAGCCATTCGACAGCGCGACGTGTACGCCAGCGTCATGGAAGCCAATGAGATCCGCCTTGCCATCGCCATTGACGTCCGCGACGGTACGTGGGTGCCGGTCCACGCGCCAGTTCTGAGCATAGCCGAAAGCTTGAAGATGGAGCAGCGAGGGAGCGAAGTAACCGGCATCTAAAGATGGGGGCACGTACACGGTCCGGGAGACAAACACGCCCGCATAGCCGAAGCCGACGATGTCAGGGAGTCCATCCCCAGTGACATCCCCCATGACACGCTCGTGGTAGCCCACCTCCCACCCCCCAGCGCTTTGGTCAGCTCCAAACTGGCGCCCCCACATCGAGTCACCGTAGAGCAGGGTGGCACCCTTGATATCATACTGACTCAACCGACCGCCCCGACGCCAGCGACTGTCGCCACATTCATACATGACCGAATCGGAATCTACTTCTTCCCCGAACACCGTGTCGGCGTCGTCAGCCCCCCTCCCCCGACAACTGGACGAACTGATTCTCGCCTCCTCATTAGCGAAGCCGAGCGCATGACCGAATTCGTGAACCGCCATGGCACGAATGCAGCGCTCTCGCGTGTCCTGACAGTTCTGCATCCAATGCTGGAAAGTGAGGTTGAGCACCATGGCATCAGAGAGCGCCTCATTGTTCCACCCCAAGCCATACGTAAAGGAGCCATCGGAGGTATCTTCGATGAGGATGCGGATGCTCCCCGGATTCCAGAGACACGCCCCCCAGCCAGTGAAGTCGAGCGGCGTGATCAGGCCCCAGGTGCCCTCGACCGCGCTCCGCACCCATTCTCGTTCGACATCGCCAGCGGCCGATGGGTTCTCCCAGCAGACGGAGATGGTTCGAGAATCCCAAATGTACGCCGAGGCGGCGTAAAGCCCTGCCGAGTCAGCATCGACGGTCGCCTCTTGTTCGAATGATGTCAGCGCATCGTCGGATCCACCACAACCCGTGATGAGAAGGCCACCCACGAACATCAGGATGAGAGGCAGAGCATGGAAGGTCAGGGTTCGCCGCACGAGGCTCTCACTTGTCTGGACGGGGACCGTCCGGCTCCGGAATGGGTTATCAACGGCGGAAACAATGGATAGACGGGCAGATGACCGGGACCATGATCCTGCTCATGAGCCCCCGGAATCGACATTGAAGCGCGAAGGAGGGACACACACCTGCTGCCCAACCCCTAACGGATGATATACGACACCCTTCCAGCACAGGCGCTGTCCCGAGCACAGCCAACGCGAATCCGGTACGTACCCGCGACCTTCGCCGTGTACCGGATGTAGGAGAGGCTGTCATAGGCATCGTCGTTGTTCGCGACCCCGGTATACGTATTGGTGCTGGTCTCGTATCGATCCAGGCGCAAGTACGTGTCCCCCCTGGCTGTGGCGTACATCACCATGGCGGTCCCCACATAGAGGGTCTCTCCCGCCGACAACGTGACATTCTGGGCGACAGTGTTACGCGTCGCATTGTTGGTGCCGCTGGTCGCGAAATCAAACGTCACCGGTGTCGCTGGTCCTTGACCAGGACACAGCCGCGTGTTGGTCGCCACAGCGCAATACGCATCGATGGCGGGCCGCACGTAGTTGATGGCTTCAGCGCTGCAAATGGCATCCGTGCAACTACCGATGGACGTGATGACATTGACGACATAGCATTCGCCCGCCGGTCCGATGCGCTTGACGTAGTCCTTGTTGCCACGCACGAGGATACCAGCCAGCAAATAGCTGCCGTCGATTTTCGCATAGACGCCCGACCCTGAGTTGCCTCCGAAGGTATCCGTGTCGCCGACGAAAAAGTCCAACGTGGAAGCACGCGAGGCAAGCACCTTGCCCCCCGAATCAATCTTGAAGGGGATGCCGCTACCCGAGCCGATCACAGCCAACTGGGTCGTCGTCGACAGCGCCACGCTGTCCATGCGAACAGGCGCTGGAACAGCGCGCAATGCACTGACAGGGCGGTCCAACTGGACGATGGCATAGTCCAACTGACGGCCACCCACCGTGGATGCGTTGCGCACGACGACGCGACTGCACCTGAAGACGTCTTCCGACGTCACCGGTTCCAGGGTGGTCGCTCCCGTTCGGTAATATTTGAAGACGAAGCGCGTGGATGCACACGACAGCGGCCCCTTCACACAGTGGCCCGCGGTGAGCACCAGGTCGTTATCAATGAGCGTGCCCGAACAAAAAGCAGCCGTCGGGTCATTCAAGAACCTCTGGTCGGAACAAAGGCCCTGGGCTTCCTGTAGCGTCTGCGAGAAGAAGCCGATACTCGAGGGGTTGCTCGTGTCGAGGTCCGCGACGTCCACCAACGCCACGGTCGATTCCCGGGTGAACTTCTTCAGAGTCGCATCGGAGTGCGCGTAATAGTCCTTGCGGTCATCAACACCGTAAACCACGCCCTGTCGCAGCGTGTCCGTGGGGGCGGACGTGTCGCCTCCCTTTGTCACGGGGCCGGAGTCCTGCACGCACGCTACTGAAAGGGAACAGAGCAGCACGCCGAAAAGCTTCCGTCGCACGTGAGTGAGAATGACCTGCATGGAGGGCGGCCCCTGCTGGAGTTGAGAACCTGGAATGTCGAGCAGCAAACATTTCCGGAATTACCAGCATTCACTGAGAGTCCGCAAGCAACTTTGAACGAATTTCAGCCTGAACCTGGACCTCAATTCGAGTTGCAGCACGCGGACTTCCACTACTACCAAAGAAAACAACTTGATACACGGAGCTCCCAAGCCCCCGTATGCCATCAGCGCCCGTTCAGCGAAATGTGCGCGGCGCCAGAAGTCGGCACGGAAATATGCGCGTAGAGTCATTGCATCTGGCTATCAACCGCGCCAGCAATGACGGTTGGCAGTCATCGAAGAGCGCGGATTTCTGGCCATGACCGGCCAGACGTTCCGAATGAGCGCAATTGCGGCCTGCCTGCCCTGAAGGGCAGGAAACTGTCATCTACAGACAACAGCGCAACATGCCCAAAGGGGTTGAGAACGCATCAGGTATATCTGAGCGCCCCGTGGCTGAGTACGCTCCCCGCGTCCGGCCATGGCCCGTCCCCGCCGCAAGGAGCCCCACATGGCCCACAAGTCCCAGCCGGACTACTCCAGTCATGCCCTTGATGGATTGAAACAAGCTTTGCGCGAGCGCCTGAAGACCAACCAACTCGCGCACAGAGAGTTGCTGTGGGAATCAACCCACGGCAGGGAGGCACCGCTCGAGAACGAGCGGGACGTCGAGGCCTGGTTCCTGGGCCCCCGCGCGGAGAACGCGGACATCTTCGAGCAACTGGTGCTGGAGGCCCTGAGAGACCACTCCTTCTGGCGCCGGAACTTCCACCCGATGGACCCACCGGCCATCACCCAGAGCATCAAGAGAGACCCGGGCTACCTCCGGGCGCTCGACACACTGCACACCGAGTTCGACAACCTCCTGGCCGAGCTGAAGAAGTCCGCGCCGTTCTTCAGCATGCGCTACCAGGGCCACATGACGTGGGAGCAGACGCTCCCGGGCATGGCCGGCTACTTCGCGGCCATGCTCTACAATCAGAACAACGTCGCGCTGGAGGCCTCACCGCTGACGACGGTCCTGGAGGTCCGTGCTGGCGAGGACCTGTGCCGGATGGTGGGCTACACCCAGCAGAACGGCATCCGGCCCTGGAGCCATCTGACCAGCGGTGGCACCACCGCCAACATCGAGGCGATGTGGGCCGCGCGAAACTTGAAGTTCTATCCCCTGTCCCTGCGCGAGGCCCTTCAGCGGGAGTCCACGCTTTCCGCCGCGAAGGCCCTCAAGGTAACGCTGCCCTCGGGAACCCAGGCACGTCTGGTTGACCTGGATGCGTGGCAAGCGTTGAACCTGGATGTGGACGAGGTGCTGGGCCTCCCCACCCGCATCCATGAGGAGTTCAAAATCCCGCCGGAGACCCTGACGGCGAACGTGAGCAACTACATGCTCCAGGATTTAGGGCTCGTGGAGTTCACCCGCCGCTACCTGGGAGACCTCCCGGCGCCCGTGTTCATGGTCCCAGGCTCGAAGCACTACTCGCTGCCCAAGGCGGCGGCGATTCTGGGCATCGGCGCGGACCACATGTTCAGCATTCCTCTGGATGAAGAGGGGCGCATGGACGTGTCGGCCCTGGAGGCGCGGCTGGACCAATGCATGAAGGACAAGCAGCCCGTCATCGCGGTGACGGCCGTGATGGGGACGACGGAGGAAGGGTTGGTGGACCCGCTCGCGTCCGTGCTGGCGCTTCGCCGGCAGAAGTACCATCCGCAGGGGATGTCGTTCTGCGTGCACGCCGACGCGGCCTGGGGCGGGTACTTCGCCTCACTCCTCCGCGCGCCGCCGAGTTCAAACAAGCGCCTCGCGGGGCCTCCCGCCCCCGTGCTGTCACTGAGCCGCTATGTCACGGAGCAGTTCGAGGCCCTCCCGGAGGCGGACACCATCACCGTGGATCCGCACAAGACGGGCTATCTGCCCTACCCCGCCGGTGCGCTGTGCTACCGCAATCAGTCCATGCGCAGCTTGGTGGCCTTCGAGGCGCCCTACATCAACACAGCGGGGAGCCAGGAGGACCTCACCGTGGGCAAGTACGGCATCGAGGGATCCAAGCCCGGTGCCGCGGCGGCGGGCGTGTACCTCAGTCATGCCGTCGTGCCACCCGACCAACGTGGCTACGGGAAGATCCTCGGAAGGGCGCTCTACAACTGCAAGCTCTTCCATGCCCGGCTACTGACGATGAACACCGTGGCGAGCGACTTCGTCGTGGTACCGGGTCCGCGATTCAAGCTCTCCGATTCCCTCAAGCGCAAGTACGGCGGAGAGAAGCAGGCGCTGGAGTTCCTGCGTCAGCAAATCCAGGGCATGCGTCAGGAGCAGCTCCTTAGCGCCTCGAGTGAGGAGGAACTGGAGCTGCTGCGCGAAACGGGCGCGGACCTCAACATCCTCACCTACGCCTTCAACTTCAAGACCGAGCAGGGACTCAACACGAGCCTGGAGGAGGCAAACACCTTCAACCGTATGATCTACGAGCGCCTGGGCGTCAAAGCCGATGGCCGTGACATCTACGGCTACCGGCTGCTGGTGAGCACCACGGACTTCATCGAGGAGGACTACGGCAAGAAGTTCTTCGACGACTACAAGACGCGCTTGTTGGGGAGTGGCACGGCGTCGGGACGTGGCGAGGAGGGCCGCATCACCGTGCTGCGCTCCGTCATCATGGACCCCTGGATTACCGAAGACCTCCAGGGTCGGCCGTTCCTCGACACCATCATCGAGGAGCTGCGAGCGGCCGTGATGGACGCGCTCAACGAGATGCGCGGCACCTCATCGAAGTGCTCGCGCTGACGCGCTTCAGGGAGCTCTGTCAGCGACGAGGTTGTTGAGCCCGTGAGGCATTGGATTTCTCAAGGCCTGGCAACCTCGTCGTCTTCGGAAAACCCCATCTGCATCCGTGATTGGGGGCGCACCGGCCCAGGCGGGAGGTGACCATGGCGCTCGAGGCGCTGACCGGGGAGAGCAGGTGAGGGGAAAAGCGCCCCGCTCTCGCGGCGCAGCATACCGCCGCGAGAGACGAGGTGCTGGTGCTCAGCACGCACCGGTTTCAGTCACGGACTGCCCCTACCGCCTGATGCGCAGCGTGACGGAGGAGAACACCTCGATGCGCTTTCCGTCTTCCTGGATGAAATGGCTGGTGTAGGCCACCGGCTTGACGAAGATGCCGGTCGCTTCGTGTTCGTTGTTCGATTTGGCGCTGAACCGCGCCAACTGAAGCGTTCCCAGGCAGATGCCCGTGCAGCCCACGGCCCTGGAGCCGCGGTACACGAACACCGTGCCGCCCTCAATCTCGTTCGAGCTGTTGGTCCGCGCCTTTGGCACGGCGATGAACAGCCGCTGCTCGGTGTCGGGAACTTCCCAGACCGCGCCTAGAGGGAGGCTGCTGGTGCTGTGGGCATTGGCGCCCACCGGACGGAGCGTGACGTCAATGGAACCACCGTTGTCGATGGCCGAGTTGACCTTGACGAGCTCCTCCTTCTGGGTCCACCCCAACCAGTGGAGCTGTGGGAGGTTGTAGTTGTCTGACGCAAACTTGCCCATGTACGTGCTCGAGTCGGCAGACCTCACCTGCTTGCCCGTCGTGGAATCGCGCCGGTTGCCGTGCCCGAGCCCGAGGACGTGCCCCACCTCGTGGGCGTAGTCCCGGAACAGGTTGCCTTTGATGTAGACGCTGCGCCCCCCGCCGTTCGAGGTATCGCACATCCCGCCAGGCAGTACATACACGGTCAGGTCTGCGTTCGAATTGGACTTCTGTCTGGCCTGCTGCTTGGCAATCTTGCAGTTCTGGGAAGTCACGCTCACGGTCTGCGAACCGATGAGGTCCAGGCGGACCTGACCACGAGACGCGACGGAGAAGTGGTCGCTCAGGTTACCGATGGTTCTCTTGATGGCGTCCATCGAGGGAGTTGCCCTGCCAGCGAGGGTCATCCGGACGGCGCGGACGGTGAGCTTCTTGTTGATGCCTCCCAGTCTGCTGTTGAAGTTCTGGACGCACGTCGGCTCATCGTCGGCGCAGGTATATCGGTACGGCGACGAGGGTGCCTCGATGTCGCTGATTCGGAACGCGCGCACGTTATCGTTCGCGATTGCACCACTGTCGAACGAAGTCTCACAGAGGCTCGCGTCGGTCTCGACGGCGACCGAGTCTCCAGTGCAGTGCGCGCCAGAATGGAGCGTCACGCTCTTGCCGATCGGTACGTCAAAAAAGGATGCGCCCGCGGCTGCATCCAACGAGTGGCAGCCGTTGGACGCGGCCTCGTAGATCATCTGGGACTCCCCATTGCAACTGTCGCGCACGCTGACGAAAGGCGTGCGCGGTGCGAGAAGCTGTGCGCGCAACGTAGACCAGTTGGCCACCGTGCAGTCTTCTACCTGCACTGCCTCAAGGAAGACTCCGTCCTCAAGTTCGGGGTGCTCGTAGGTCTCGCAGGTCTCCCACATCTCACTCCAGTGCGCCCAGTCGCAGGTCCCCGCATTGACGTACGTCTCGACACACGAGAGCGATGCCGCGAGGGCCGGAGAGACGACCGCCTGACTTGAGGACGCGACAGACGCCGCGATACCGGGGCCACCTGACTGTTCGAGGGCCGGCTGCTCCTCCTCTCCTCCCTGGCACCCTGACACGAGCGTTCCGCACAGCATCACGACAGTCATTGACAGCTTTTGCATGAGCCCCACCGCGCAGCCCGCAGCTGCGTGCCACTGTGCAACATATGCAGCAGAACGACTGTCGCAATTCAATCAATAGGCCAACCCATGGGTGATGCCAGCGGGGCTGGTTTGTCAGTGGGTTACGCGGCCGACGCTCTTCGAGGTGCGAAGTGTTTTACGCGTTTTGCCTACCAATAGCGACCAATAGTGAGAGAAACCTTACGCACAGCGCACCGCAACTATCGGACATTGAGAATATAATACTTCTGACACATCAAACCAGCCCTGCCATGACAGAGCAGGAACAAGGCACTCACAGGAGCATTGAAAGAAATTGCCAATCAGCGCCCACGCCTCTCACCCGGGCCAAGAGGGCTTCATCACGAACTCAGCAAGGATCCCGCGCGCCTCAATGACGCTGGCATCTCTCGGATCGATTGCTGCGACTGTATCATCGTAAGGGTCGAGGGAGAGATAGACCATGCCCGACGGCTGAACGAGCGCCTTGTACCCAGGAACGAAATAGAATGCCTGTTCCTCAGACCATCGGAATTCGATCCGGGTCACACCCGTAAAGCGGATGCGCAACTCTGCCACGGGGCTTTCCGGCCTCGGGGAGCACACGAGCTCCAATAGCACTCCGCAGTGCTCTGCGGCACGCGCCGCTATCGACAGAATCCTCCCGTCGTGCAGCGCCCACCGTCTTGCAATCTCATCGAGCGCTCGCGCACCCTCGAAAGTACTCATGTGTTCCACCTGAGACCGGTGACGGCGCTGTACTTCACGCGGTCCTCCTCGGGCACCAGCACCCCCGCCATGAAGCTCATCTTACCTGCCGCCGACATGGACTGCACGATGATGGCCAACAGTTCGTCAAGCATCCGGATAACCGCCGCCATGGAGCCCACGAGCTCGTTCGACTCCTCCCCGACGATGTAGCACCTTGAGCTGCTCGAAGCCGGCATTCTTGCCCAGGGCATGGCTCCGGTAGCGCCAGTCTCCGAAGTGGAGCGCACCTCGTCCTTGCGGACCTCGGCCTGAAGGCCGAGGAGAGAGGACGCTGAGGCTGGCGTTCATGCGGATCTCCTCGATGCTCTGGATGCAGAGGCACTGGAAACGGACGACGGCCAAGAGTTGAGCTACCCTGTACGGGTGCTTTCAGCCATCGGCGGCACATCTCCCCATCAGGCATCCGTAGGTGAACGCCATGCAGGTCGCAAACATCGGATGGGACCGCCTTCACGATGCAACTCTGGTTTCCGTGACCACTGAGTGGGCATCGGGCGAGACCCACGTTCGGGTGCGGCTGAGCGAGGAGGCTGCACGCCACGCCGAAATTCATGTCACGGGTTCGACGCTGCTTCGCTGTTCCCGAGAGCAACCTTGGGGCCCAAGCGTGTCGATCAACGAAGTCCGCCACCTGTCCATTCAAGACGGGTGGCAGCGACTTGAAATCGAGATTCAGAGCGGAGACGTGATCGAGATCGAGGGTGACGCTGTTGAACTCAACGTCGATGTCTGCCCCCAAGCTGATGCAAGGTAACCGTTCAGCAGAGGTGTTGAGGAGCCCGTCGCGGCGTGCGCCCCGTGGCTGATGACGACGAAGTCCCGCGAGACGCTGGAATCAAATCCTCTGCGCGCCGAAGTTCCGCTTGCGCCACAGGACGACGCCCCGCAGCGCGCGCTCAGGAAGCCCCGCCCCCAAGTGCCATCCCATCGCGAGAGTGCTACCCAGCAGCTCTCACACTCAGACGGGAAAATGCGCGTGGACTCGCTCACCGGCCATGGCCCTCCAGTTTCCGCCCCAGCCTCCGCACCGAGCGCGACTCATCGGGGAGCGTACTCTGAAGACAGTTCGTCCAAGTAGCTCTTCCACTGGCTGTAGAGCCTCCGCTCATTCATCTCGCGACTACCAAGATCGGGCTCGTCAGAAGGCATGTATCGGATGAACCGGGCGACACGCTCTGGGTACCCAAAATCGGCATAAATCTTCTCACCCATCTCAAGTGGATCGGAGAAGTGCTCCCTGTTGATGAACACCCAGGCCAACACGAGGTAGAGCCACTTGCTTTTTATCGCCTCTGCGTCCTGACTTGCTTCGGTTCCCGCGAGTGCCTCCACGCAACTACGAGGCGACTTCCACGGCTCCAGGTCCGCCAGTTCGGCGAGCGCCCGCACAGGCCAATCCTCGATGCCGAGTTGCTCGACAGCCATTTCGACCGGCACCTCGGAGGACAAGAGTTCGTTGTCGACGCCGAAGAGAACCTCGCGCCAAGTAAGCCGCGTCCTCACCGTACGACCTGATTCGGCGTGCATGTGACAACTCCGCCCGAAACGAACCGCTGCCGAGACACGACACCGTTGGGACCAAGGATGCACTCGAAGTTTCCGGACCGTGCGATCATCTCGCCATCTGAATTCTCAGACACACCGGCACGAGCGAGTGGCATCCCCCAGGCAACAGCACTTGCCATACCGGCCGCGACATTTACCTGCGACTCGCCCCGCGATCGAAAAAGCCCTCCCTTCGTGCAGCGCTCCCGTCTTGAACCCTCTTCAAGTGCTCGCCCCCCCCCCAAGCCAACTCGTCCGGGCGTCCTACCCTGGCTGCCTCCATTTCATTACAACAAGACCATCAACCGAGACTCTCTCAACATTCGATGGAGCGTTCTTCAACCGAAACTGAACTGACTCGCGAACCACCAAGACGTCTGGGAAACCAACGTCAGGCCGGCGCCAGTCGAGAATCTCTCCTCGTACGAAGTGGGCGTCCATGTCGCAATCCTCGGTCACCCCCTCGGGGTCATAGACGAACGCAACGACATGCTCACGCTCGCTTCGGACGTACTCCAGCAGTGCCTCTCCGATAAGCGACCGCTCCCGTGACGTCAGCCCCTCAAGCCCAAACTCCACCACAATGACATCACCAATGGCTCGGACACGGCAGTAGACACTCGGCATAGCGTCCAGCCACCATTGAAAACTCACCTCCCCCTGTTCATGCAAGAGCTGAAACAAGGCTGCCTCGGTTGAGAGAACCTGGTCCCCCTCTGCATCAAGTACAAAGATGTATCCATGCTGCGGATGCACCAAAGAGGCGCCTGCGCAATGAAGTACGTTCCTGAGTTCCGAAACGACCAATTCGGAAGCTCCGAAACGATACAGTGCAGCGATCCGGTGGCTCATTTCTTTCTGGAAAACCAAACCGCAGAGAGACTGCCCATGCCAAGTATATTCACCGCCCAAGCAGTGCGGAGAAAGCAACCGGGTTCCAGGGCGTAGACTCCCGGGGTAGCGCGCCAGATAGCCGACAAGCCCAGGAGAAACGCACTCAGCTCAGCGCGCGCACCCAGGTCCGGAGACGGACCTCCGCCTGAGCCTCGCCGCGCACGCCAGACTCGGCGTCCAGCGGCAGGGTGTGGAAGCCCCGGGCTTCCAATCCCTTGCACATCTCCGCACGGACCTGCGCATCCGGCGCGAACAGGATGCAGCCGTCCCCTCCGCCCGCACCGGACAGCTTGCCTGCGGCGCCGTACGTGGCCGCCAGCGCCAGCACGCGGCGCATGCCTTCCGTCTCCAGCGGCCCCAACTCCAGCAGCAGGGCGTGCTGCGCCTTCACGGCCTCCGAGAAGGCCCGGAAGTCTCCGCCGCTCAGCCCGTCCTCAATCGCATGGCCCAGTGTGTCCGAGCGCTCCACGAAGCTCCGGCGGCCCGCCTCCTCCAGCCGAGCCTCCACCTGGCCAATCAACACCCGCGTCGAGGCGCTCTCGCCGGTGAAGGCATACGCCATCGACACCCGAGGCGAAGGCAGCCGCCACACGTCCACCGACGGAGACTCCGCCAGCGCCGCGCGCAACCGCCCGGTGTTGCTCGCCTCAATCAAGGGCGCCACGTCGTAGCGCCGGTAGCGCAGCACGCCACCGGCGAAGCTCGTCGCCACGTCCCCGCCACTGCCCTTCCCGCCCTGCCCCTGCGTGTGCGCCAGCAGCGCCAGCTTCAGGGCGTCGTAGCGCTCTTCCAGCACATAGCGCGCACCTTCCGCCGCCAGCACCGTCGCGCACGCACTGCCGCCCATGCCCAGCTTCTGCCCGTTCGGCCCCACTGCGGACGGCGCCACCGCCAGGTCGAACCCCTGGCTCGCGCGCCCATGTGCGCGCAGGGCCTCGTCCAGCGCCCGCGCCACGAAGGCGAACCCCGCGGGGACTTCACGCTCCCAGCGCACGCCCAGCGGCGTCGTGCTTCCCGCCAGCGTCCCCTCTTCCAGGCACACGTGCACCCGGGCATCCGCGCGGCGGCGGACATACGCGGCGGTGCGCGGCGCCACCGCGGCCAACCGCGCCACGCCGCCCCACAGCACGGCGTACTCCCCGGAGAGGAACAGCTTCCCCGGCGCGGAGAGGGCGCGCTCCATCAGAAGAGGTGCTCCGCCTTCAGCTCCGCGTCACCGCCGGGCACGCAGCGAATCACATCCAGCGCGCCGCACGCGCGGGCCAGCGCCTCCGCGGCCACCTCGTGCGCGGCGTCCGTCAGCAGCACCGGGTTTGGCCCCGCGTCCAGCGTGAACCACACCGGGATGCCCTTCTTGCGCTGCTCCTTCAGGTGCAGGATGAGCGCCAGCGTGCCGGGGCTCATGTAGCTCAGCGGCGGATTCGCGGCGAACGACGTCGCGTGCATCCGCCACGCGTTGCGCTCACACAGCTCACCCAGGGCCTGCAGGTCGCGCCTGGCGATGTGCTCGCGCACCTGCACGACCTCCACCTCGGCGTCCTTCACCCACGCCGGGTAGTACGGGCTGGTGTCCACCGTGAGCTTCATCCCGTCCCGCGACTTCACCTCTTTCTCGCCGCGGTCGAGAATCGCCACCACCATGCGCACGTCCGGCCAGTGGGCCGCGTCGAAGCGCTGCACCGCGAAGCTGTCCTCTCCATCCGGACGTTCGCCGCGCTGCCACTCGCAGAACCCACCCTGCACGCTCCGGCACGCCGAGCCGCTGCCCATGCGCGCCAGGATGCTGGCCGCGCGGGGCTCCGACGGCAACCCCGCCGCTGCGCGTCCCGCCACCGCCAGCGCCGCGAAGCCCGCCGCGCTGCTGGCCAACCCCGCCGCCATGGGGAAGTCCCCGCGAGACACCACCTTCGCGGGGCCCAGGTCGGCCTTCGCCTGGGCGCGCACCAACTCCAGAAGCCGCAGCACGCGGTCGCGCTCGCTGCCCTTCGCGGTGTGCCCGTTGAGCTCCACCTGGTCGCTCGCGGCGCCGAACTCCACCGTGGTCGTCACCGACAGCGGTGACAGCGTGAGGGACAGGCTGGACTGGTGCGGCAGAATCAACGCGTCATCCCGCTTCCCCCAGTACTTCACCAGGGCGATGTTGGGATGCGCCAGAGCTGTGGCTTTCATGGGAAGACTCACGACGCCCGCGGTCCCGCGAGCTGGCTGCTGAAGCAGCGCACGCCCATCCGGGTGAGCTTCGTCACCACGGGCTTGGGCTCCAGGAACAGGCCAATGACGGCCCCACCATCTCCACCAGCTCCGGTCAGCTTGGCGCCCAGCGCCCCCAGCTCCCGCAACCGGTAGACCATCTCTTCCAACGGCGGCGACGACAGGCCCAGCGCCGCGAGCAGGCCCTGGTTGACGTTCATCGCGTCGCCCAGTGCCTCCAAATCTCCCGCCGCCACCGCCTTCGCGCCCTCCGAGGACACCCGTCCAATCTCCGCGAACAGGCGCTCGTAGCGCGACGGCCAGCGAGCCTGCCGCTCCCGCAGCGCGCCCACCGTCTTCTTCGTGGGGCTGCGCTCACCCGCGAGCGTCACCACCACGTGCAAGGGCCTGGGGCTCTCCACGACCTGCCCCGTCCCCTTGGCGGCCCCCGGCTTGCGCCAGTAGAGGACCAGTTGCTCCGCGGCGCTGGTGGTGTGGTCCACGCCGGACGGCGTGCCGTGGAACTCCTGCTCCATCGCCCACGCCACACGCGCCGCGTCCTTCGGTGTGGGCACCTTCCCCGCCGCCTGGAGCAGCAACCGCGCGCACGCCACCGACAGCGCCGCCGAGCTTCCCAGGCCCACCGCCAGCGGCAGGTCCGCCTCCAGCGACACCTTCACCGGCGGCGCGCCCGTCACCTCCGCCGCACGGGCGAACGCCGCCGTGAGCTGCGCCCGCTGCGGGCGGCTGAGCGTGGAGGGCAACGCGAGCTGACACGCCTTCGCGGGCACGGCGCGCGCCGTCACGCCCTGCGACAACGGCCCGGCCAGGGCCGGGTGCCCGTACACGACGCTGTGCTCACCCAACAGGATGACCTTGCCGGCGCCAAAGGCCGACAAGGATTCAGGACGAGGAGCCACGGCGTCAGACCGTGGTGCCGGTCGCGGCCGCGGCATCCTCGGCGGGGAGGCTGGCCAGCAGCTCGCGGGCCTTCTCCACCTTCACGTGGCCCGCCTTCACCAGCAGGTTGGCGATCTTCTCCACCCAGTCGCCTCGCGCGCCCGCCGTCACCGCCACGCAGCGCGCGTGCATCGCCATGTGGCCCTTCTGGATGCCCACGCTGCCCAGCGCCCGGAGCGCCGCGAAGTTCTGCGCCAGGCCCACCGCCGCGAACACCATGGCGAGCTCTCGCACCGACGTGGTCTGCATCAGCTTGAGCGCCATCTGCACGCCCGGGTGGATCTTGATGGGCCCGCCCACCGTCCCCAGCGCCATGGGCAGCTCGATGCGGCCCACCAGGTGGCCCTCTTCCAGGTACCAGGTGGACAGCGGCCGGTACTGCCCGTTGCGGCAGGCGAACGCGTGCGCGCCCGCTTCAATGGCGCGCCAGTCCTGCCCCGTGGCGATGGCCACCGAGTCAATGCCGTTCATCACGCCCTTGTTGTGCGTGGCCGCGCGGTACGGGTCCGCCTCCGCGAAGCGGCTGGCCTGGGCGATGCCCTCGGCGATCTCCTCGGCCGGCATCTCGAAGTCCGCCAGCAGCGGGATGGGGATGCGGCACATGGCGCGCGCCAGCCGGCGGTCCGCCAGGTTGGAGAGGATGCGCAGGTACACCTTGCCGCCCGTCACCTGCTCGATGAGCGGCGCCACGCCCTCCGCCATGGTGTTGATGAGGTTGGCCCCCATCGCCTCCTGGGCGTCAATGATGAGGTGGACGATGAGCAGCGGCTCGCCGCGCGGCCCTTCCGGGGCCGGCAGCACGCGAACCTCGACGTCCTTCGCCCCGCCGCCACGCGCCACCATGGCCGGGTGGAAGCTGTTGGCCAGCGCGAGAATCTGCTCCTTGTGCTCCAGGATGCGCTCGGTGGCCACCGTCGGGTCGCCGTAGCGCGACACCTGCACCTGGCCAATCATCAGCGACGGGTCCGCCTCGCCGATGAAGCCGCCCGCCTCCCGGACAATCTTCGCCGCGAAGGACACCGCCGCCACGACGGACGGCTCCTCCACCGCCATGGGCACCAGGTAGTCACGTCCGTTGACCTGGAGGTTGAGGCCCAGGCCCAGCGGGAGGGAGAAGGTCCCCACCGCGTTCTCAATCATCTGGTTCGCCAGGACAGGCTGGAGCGCCTCCGAGCCCAGCAGCTGCTGCAGGTCCTCGGGCGTGAGCCGGAACATGCGGGAGAGGTGCGCGTGGCGCTCCTCCATCGGCAGCTTGTGGAACCCGGGAAGCCGGGACGTCACGGTGTCAGACATGTTCTTCCTTCCAGACTTCGGCGCGGCCACCCTCTACAGCGCCGCCAACCAATCCTTCAACTCTCCGGTGACCACCCGGGGCCGCTGTCTCAGTTCAGCGCAGCTTCTGCTTCCCGTCAGCACGAGCGCCTGCCGCAGACTCGCCAGGATGACCTCCAGCGCCGCCTCCGCCGCCTCGAGCCCACCCGCCTGCTGCGCCCGGAACAACGGCAGCGCCATGCCAGCCAGGTTCGCCCCCAGCGCCAGCACCTTGGCCGCGTCCAGCCCCGTGCGCAGGCCACCGCTCGCCACCAGGTGGACGTCCGGGCCCACGGCCCGGCGCACGGAGGCCAACGCCGCCGCCGTGGGAATGCCCCACGCGCTGAACTCCGCCCCCAACTGTGCCTGTACGCCCGACGCGCGAAGTTGTTCCACGCGCACCCAGGACGTCCCGCCCAGACCGGACACGTCGATGTTCCGCACGCCCAGGTCCACCAACCGCCGCGCGACGTCCGGGCCAATGCCGCAGCCCGTCTCCTTCACCAGCAGCCGGTCGCCAAAGGCCTTCACCAGCAGCTCCACCACGCGGTAGCCGCCCTGGAAGTCCCGGTCGCCTTCCGGCTGCGTCAGCTCCTGGCCCGCGTTGAGGTGCAGCGCCAGCCCGTCCGCGCCAATGCCGTCCACCAGCCGGCGCGTCCCATCCACGCCCAGCCCGATGGCCTGGAACATGCCGATGTTGCCCAGGAGCGCCACCGTGGGCGCCACCTGCCGCACCTGGAAGGACGCGGCCCGCGAGGCGTCCTCCGACATGGCGCGCTGGCTGCCCACGCCGAAGGCCAGGCCGTGGCGCTCGGCGAGCAGCGCCAGGTCGCGATTCACCGCACCCGCACGCTCCGTCCCACCCGTCATGCCGGTGACGAGCAGCGGGTAGCGCAGCCGCTTGCCCAGGAAGGCCGTGGACAGGTCCACGTCCTCCACGGACATTTCCGGCATCGCGCAGTGGACCAGCTTGACGCACTCCAGCAGGGTGCTGTTTCCGCTGGGTTCGACGTCCCCCGTCGAGCAAAGGTCGAGATGCGCGTCCTTGCGTCTGGCAGTGATGTCGTCGCCCATCTCGTTGAAGTCCGGTCCGCCTGGGTGCCACGGCGCGTAAGTGCCCGAATGACCGAGGTTTCCTAGCAAGCCCGGCGGCCAAGGCGCAAGCCAAAGGGCCCGGGCGGTCAGTCCCGGCGTGTGGGTGGACGCTGGCGCCTTGTGGGCGGTATGAGCGCCGCGTGAGCGCCCCCCCGACCCACGTGGTTGTCTTCCTGCACAGCGGCGACTACGACCGCGTGCACCAAGGCCTGTCCATCGCCGCCGCCGCAGTGGCCTCTGGCCGCAAGGCGGAGGTGTACCTCTTCTGGTGGGCCCTGGAGCGCTTCCTCGATGGGGCGCTCGACGACCCGGACTTCATGGGTCGCGATGACGTCACCAACCGCTTCGAGTCGCGTGGGATGCCCACGTTGCGTGCCCTCCTCACACACCTGACCGATTCAGGACGCTTCACGCTGGCCGGGTGCACGGGCTCGCTGGGCGCCCTGGGAGCGGAAGCGCGGGCGGATGCCAGTGGCATCGCCCTGTGGCTGGGCTGGAGCGCCATCCTCCAGCGCACCGCGGGCGTGACGGACCGCTTCTATCTCTAGAAGCGAGACGCCGCCCGCGGTGGTGTCCGGGCTTCAGATGCCCAGCTTGACGCCCACGATGACGGCCCGAGGCGCGTTGGGCCGGGCACCGTAGGGACGGCGCGACACGACGGCCTGCTCGTCCAGGATGTTGCGCGCGCTCAGGTACAGCTGCCCCCAGCGGGAGAAGTTCCAACTCGCGTTGACGTCGAACGTCAGCAGCGCGTCCGTCAGCAGCTCCGGAGACACCTCGCCCTGCCCCGCCTGCTCGCGCATGGCGTCCACATAGAAGGCGCTCAGGGCCAGGCCGCCCCAGGACGTCTCCACGCCCGCGGTGGCGTAGAGCTGGTGCTGGGGCACGTAGGGCAGCTCGTCGCCCGCACGCACGTTGCCGAACTGCGGGTCCGCCGACTGGAAGTCCTCACGCAGCCGCGTGCGCGTGAAGGTGTAGGACAGCGAGACGGGGAACGTCACGCCCCCGCCCGGACGGAAGGTCTTCTCACCGAAGACTTCCAGGCCGTAGATGTAGGCCTTGCCCGCGTCCGTCTGCCGGTCGAGGGCGTCGTTGAGACAGCCGCTGGAGAACGTGCAGATGTCGGTGAGGTTCGAGTAGTCGTTGAAGAAGCCCACCGCCTCCAGCCGCTCGCCACGGCGGGTCCACCGCGCGCCGGCCTCGTAGTTGATGCTCTTCTCCGGCAGCACCGCGTCCGGCTGTCCGGGCGCCGGGGGCGAGAAGCCGCGATAGGCGCCCGCGAACAGGCCCAGCTCGCGCGTCAGTGCACCGTAGATGCCCATGCCCGGCATGAGCACCTCCAGCGCGCCGCTCGACTCGGTGCCCGTCATGTGGTTCCGCGACGCCGAGCGGATGATTTCCATGCGCACGCCCGGCGTCAGCACCAGGGGCCCCCAGCCGATGGCGTCCGTCGCGTGCAGGGCGAGGGCGTGCGTGGAGTCCTTGTTGTCGGCCGTCGTGTACGTGGGCTCGCTGGTCCACACGAGCTGGCCGCCCTGCATCAGGAAGGCATCCTCGGTATGGAGGCGGCGGATGCTGTCGTAGTGGAAGCGCGCGCCCAGCTCGAGGTTGTGGCTCAGCGGCCCGGTGGTGGCCGTCCAACGCGCGATGCTCTGGAGTCCCTGGGACACGTACGTGCGGTCGTTGGGGCCGATGAGCAGCGCGTCCTGGGACGACGACGTGTCCAGCTCGCCCGTGAGCACGCCGTAGTAGATGGAGTTGCGCGCGCTCGCGGGGTCCGCCAACACGCTGGCGATGGAGGCGCCGCGGAAGCGGTTCACCTTGCGCCACACCCGGCTCAGGTCATGCCGGTAGACGGACGTCGTCACGGCCAGCCCGCCCGCTTCGAGCTCGTGGCTGAGCACCACCTGCGTGCGGTGCCACTTCATGTGGTCCAGGGCGCTCGCGACGTAGCGGCGCAGCGGCGCGGCGGCGAAGTCCGCGCTGCTCAGGCCCAGGTACGTCTCGTTCGAGTCCTCGTCCGAGTAGCCCAGCTTGAGCTGGAGCGTCTGGCGCACGGGGCCCTCGGGGACGAGCAGGTAGCTGCCCTTGGCCATCCACTCGTTGCGGGTGAAGCCCGTGTTGCCGCCAACGGTGTCCAGCTCCTTGAAGCCGTCACTGCGCAGGTGGACGCCTTCGAGCAGGAAGCCCGCGCGCTCGGTGCTGGCGCCGAAGACGCCGTGGGCCTTGCCGTAGAGGTACTCGCCGCCCGCCACGTCCAGCCAGGCGGACTCGGACGCGGGGATGTCCCGGGTGATGAACTCCACGGAGCCGCCCACCGTCTGCGGTCCCTGCTGGATGGCCGAGGGCCCCTTGAGCACGCGGATGCTCTGCATGCGCGTGGCCAGCGGGAAGTAGTAGGCCGCCGGCGCGGAGTACGGCGCGGGGCCGAAGAGGACACCGTCCTCCAAAAGGGTGACCTTCTTGCTGCGGTCCGGATTGACGCCGCGCAAGCCCACGTTCGGCCGCAGGCCAAAGCCGTCCTCGCCGCGGGAGTACACACCGGGCACCGTCTGGAGGATGGCGGCCGGGTCATCGCGCTCGAAGCGCTCCAACTGCGCGGGCTTGAGCACGTGGATGGAGCCGCTCGTGCGCGCCTCCGAGGTGCCCACCACCACGCTCTCGAATCTCTTCTCCACCGCCTCGGGTGAAGGCTCCAGCACCAGTGGCTCGCCCGCGGGGGGCTCGATGGCCAGCGGCGCGTCGCCCACGGGCGCCTGCGCCGGCTCGGCCTGCTGCGCCTCCTCGGCGGCGGTGTCCTGCGCCTGCGGCGCTTCAGGGACGACGACGGTGTCCTGCGCCTGCGGCGCTTCAGGAACGGCGGCGGCGTCCTGCACCTGCGACGGCTCGGGAGCCACGGCGGCGGCGTCCTGGGGCGGCTCGGACTGCGCCGCGGCCGGGGAGGCCCATGCCAGCAAGAGCGCAGGAAGTGTCCAGCTCCGCGCCCACATCAGCTTCTGCTCGAACAGTGCCATCTGAAGCGTTTCGACCTTGTCTGACCGGGATGTCCGACGACTCAAAAGCCAGGAGCCAGGGCTGGAGGCCCGCCCGCGCGCGGACCGCCCTCCCCGGCTCCTGCTTCTACACTGCGTCAGCGATTACCGCTTCTCAATGGGACCGCCGATGACGATCTTTCCATCCGACTGGATGGCGATGCCGCGAGCGGCCTCCTCGGTGCCCGCGGTCGCGACGTTGATCTTCGCGATGCCGCCGGTGCCGAAGGTCGTGTCGAGGTTGCCCTCGGTGGTGAAGCGCGCCACCACCATCTGGTTGTCCCCGTTGTCGCCACCCTCGGTCACGAAGCCCGCCGCGTAGATGCGGTTGGTCGAGTCGAAGGCAACGGACCAGAAGCGGTCGTTCTCCGTGGTGGAGATCGGCGTGGCCTTGATGATGACCTCCTCCGCCGAACCGTTCGTGGGGATGATGGCGAGGATGCCGTCGGCGTTCTGGTTGCCACCCGCGCGGTAACCCACCGCGGCGGCCCAGTTGCCGTCAGACGACTTGGCCACGCCGAAGAAGGCCTGCTCCGGGCGGTCGAGGCTGAAGGTCTTGTAGCCTTCCGGCGCGAAGGTCGTGTCCGGCTGGCCGTCCTGCGTCTGCATCAGGAGGAGGGCCTGGATGTTCTGCGCGCCCAGGGAGCCGCTGCCCACGTGCAGGACGCGGTCGTCGTTCAGGACCACCAGGTTGCGGCCGCGGTCGTCGTCACCTACCAGGTCCAGCACCACGGCGCCGCCGGTGCCCCACGTCGGGTCGAGCGCGCCCGTCGAGGTGTAGCGGAAGGACACCAGGTCCACCTTGCCAGAGGACGCGGAGCGGCCGTAGCCGGTCGTCACGTAGCTGCCGTTGGACTGCATGCCCGCGGCGTAGGCCTCGGCCATGCCCCACTCGGGGTTGGTCTCGCTCTGGGCCTGGAACGGCGCGGACGTCACGACGCCCTTCCAGCCGAACGAGTCGTCCGCCTTGCCGTTGTCGTTCAGGCGCTGCAGCACGATGCGGTTGGCCGCCTGCGCACCCACGCCCGTGGGCATGGAGGTGTAGCCGGACGTCATGATCTTGCCGTCCGGCTGGATGAAGCCGTAGCGCATGCCGTCGTTCAGGTTGGACAGGTTGAGGACGCTGAACCCGTTGGGCGTCTCGGTCGAGCCGAACGTCGTGTCCAGCGCGCCCGTCGCCGTCAGGCGGGCCACCACGCGGTCGGTGTCCACGCGCGTACCGTCCGCGCGCTTGTTGCCGAACAGCACGATGCGGTCCGTGCCGTCCACGCGCACGTCCCACAGCGAGTCACGCGTGCCGTCGCGGCCGGTGCCAAAGTCCACGTGCGTCACGCCGCCCGCACCGAACGTCGTGTCGTGCGTACCGTCCTCGTTGAAGCGGACCACCGCGATGTCGCTGTCCAGCGCGCCGGTGCCGGCGTCAGGCGTCGGGTTCGTGCCCGCGTCCGTACCGGCGTCCGTGTTGGTGCCCGCGTCAGGCGTCGGAGTGGGCTCGTCGTCGTCGCCACAACCCGTCATGCACGCCAGCGTGAGCGCCAACGCGGCTCCACGCACCAGGAAGCTACGGTGCTTCACCGTCTTCAACATGATGTTTCCCCTCGCTCAGGAACTTGTCGAACTGCAAACGATAATCGTTATCAGTTTCTTCGTGTCCGCCTCGTACTCCGGAAGACCGCGACGGGTCAACACCCAACCTGTGGAAACTCGCACGTTTCCCCGGCAAACTTTGAAGTTGATTGTCATTAACAACATCGGCGTGTTAGCGAGCCCGGACATGAACACCGAGTCATCGCGCCCCCTCTCCGTCCTGCGTGCGCGCGCCATCGCGCTCGCGGTGCCCGCCCTCCTCTCGCTGTCCGCGTGCAAGTCGGACAAGGTGACCCCGCCGGACGCAGGGACGGACAATCCGGGCGACACGGTGGCCGCGACGCGCGCCGCGCTGCTGGAGTCGTCCGGAGCCTGTGTGCTGCAGACGGCACGTGAGTTCCAGACCGCGGCCACCGCGCTGGAGAGCGCCGTCGCGGCCCACGCGGCCACGCCGGATGCCACCACGCGAGACACCGCGCGCGAGGCCTACCACCAGGCCATGGACGTGTGGCAGATGGCGGAGGTGATGCAGTTCGGTCCCGCCGCGCCCCGCAGCCTCCCGGGCGGCGCGGAGATTCGCGACAACATCTACTCGTGGCCCCTGGTCAGCCGGTGCGCCATCGAGGAGCAGCTCGTCAACCGAAGCTATGAGTCGGAGAGCTTCGACAGCTCACTGGTGAGCCGCCGCGGCCTGTACGCGCTGGAGTACCTGCTCTTCTTCGAGGGCAACGACACCGCCTGCCCTGGCACCTCCGTCATCGTGTCCCAGGGCACGTGGGCGGCGCTGTCCGCGGACGAGCGGGCCGCGCGCAAGCGGGCGTACGCCGCCGTGGTGGCCGCCGACGTCCACCGCCGCGCGGACGCGCTGGTGAACGCGTGGGCCCCGGACCAGGAGAATTTCGGCCGGACGTTGACGACGGCGGGCTCCGGCAATGCCGTGTACCCCTCCACGCAGGCGGCGCTGAACTCCGTGAGCGACGCCATCTTCTACTTCGAGCGCGAGGTGAAGGACCTCAAGGTGGCACGGCCGCTGGCGCTGCGTGACTGCGCCACGTCGACGTGCCCCGAACACCTGGAGTCACAGTTCGCCGCGCGCTCGAAGGCGAACATCCGGGCCAACCTGGTGGGCTACCGGCGCATCACGGAAGGCTGCGGCGAGAACTTCTCCGGCACGGGCTTCGACGACCTGCTGGAGGCCTCGGGCGCCGACGCGCTGGCGGCGAAGCTGCGCGAGCGCAACGCGGCGGCGGCAGCGGGCATCGACGCTGTTCCGGGTGAAGACCTGGCGACGGTCCTGGCTCAGGACAAGGCCGCGATGCGTACGATGTACGACGTCATCAAGAGCGTGACGGACGTGCTCAAGACGGAGCTCGTCACCGTGCTGGACCTGGAGCTGCCCCAGTCCGTCGAGGGGGACAATGACTGAGGTGGCGTCCGGCGAGCGCCCCGCTTCCGGGCGCATCTGGAAGGTGCTGCTGGCGCCGCGAGACATCGCGGCGCTGGTGGCGTTCCGCGTGGCGCTGGGGCTGCTCATCTTCGTCTCGGCGGTCCGGTTCCTCGCATATGGCTGGGTGGACGTGCTGTTCACCGGCCCCCGCTTCCACTTCACCTACTGGGGCTTCGGCTGGGTGCCCGCGCTGCCGGCGCCGTGGATGCACACTGTCTTCGCGGCGCTCGCGATACTCGGGCTCTGCATGGCGGCGGGCCTCTTCTACCGCGTGACAGTGGGCCTGCTGTTCGTCGCCTTCTCCTACGTCCAGCTCGTGGACGTCAGCAACTACCTCAATCACTACTACCTGGTGAGCCTGCTCCTCGGGCTGATGCTCATCGTGCCGGCGCACCGGGCCTTCTCGGTGGATGCCTGGCGCAAGCCCGCGCTGCGCAGTGACTGGCTGCCCTCGTGGTGCACGCTGCTGCTGCGCTTCCAGGTGGGCGTGGTCTACGTCTTCGCGGGGCTGGCGAAGCTGACCGGTGACTGGCTGCTCCATGCCCAGCCGCTCAGCATCTGGCTGTCGGCTCGGACGAGCCTGCCCGTCATCGGTCCCATGCTCGACGAGCCCTGGGTCGCCTACGTCGCGGCCTGGTCGGGATTCCTCTTCGACACCACCATCGTCGTCTTCCTCCTCACCCGGAAGCTGCGGCCCTTCGCCTATGTGGTGGTGCTCGGGTTCCACGCGGCCACCTCCGCGCTGTTTCCCATTGGCATGTTCCCCTTCATCATGGTCACCGGGGCCCTGGTCTTCTTCGAAGCCTCCTGGCCACGGCGGCTGTTCCACGGGCTGCGCGCCCGCCTCGCGCGGACGTCCGTCGCGACTTCGGCCGCCTCGGAAACGCCCGCGACGCCCGCCCCGAGCGCTCCCGGCTGGAAGGGACAGGTGGCGCTCGGACTGGCCCTGACCTACGCCGTCGTGCAGGTCGCCATTCCGCTGCGCACCCACCTCTACGGCGGCAACGTCCTGTGGCACGAGCAGGGCATGCGCTTCTCCTGGCGAGTGATGGCGCGCGAGAAGAACGGCAGCGTGACATTCATCGTCCGCGACCCGGCGTCGGACCGGGAATGGCACGTCGCGCCCAGCCAGTACCTCACCCGCCTCCAGGAGCGGGAGATGTCGGTGCAGCCGGACCTCATCCTCCAGTTGGCGCGGCACATCGCCCGGGACTTCGAGGCGCAGGGCAAGGGCCGCGTCCAGGTCCACGTCGACGCCCAGGTGTCCCTCAATGGCCGCCCCGCGGAGCTGCTGGTGGACCCGGACGTGGACCTCGCTCGAGAGGTGGACAGCCTCGCGCCCAAGCGGTGGATCCGCCCCGCGCCGGAGTCGCCGCCCATCCGCTTGCGCGCTCCGCTGCGCGGCGCGACGGCCGAGCGCCCGTAGGAGCGGGGCGCGGTAATGGGCAAGGGGCTGGGTGGAGGGTGCGCCGTTGCAGCCAGGCCCCCTGCCCCCTGCCCCCTC
>NZ_SRLV01000065.1:0-49477 GCF_006518205.1 Myxococcus sp. CA005
TCGCGCGCCCAGCTCGACACCGTCGCCCTCCAACTCAACACCCGCCCCCGCCAGACGCTCGACTGGCGCACCCCCGCCGAGGTATTCGCTCAAAGCGTTGCGATGACCGGCTGAAACCGCCGCCGCTTCGAAACGCAATGCGTGGCACCTCCGCGCCCGCCGAACGGGGACGGGGCGAGGAGGCACGACAGCACGCCCGATGCGCGGCGTGGGGGCACCGGGCAGGCCACGGCCTCCCTACCCGTCTGCTGTCAGCGTGGGGAAACGGCGCCCCCCCGCGGGAAAGGCCCTGGGCCATCACGCGCGGTGTGGAGGGGCACCGGGCGCCCAAGGCGTTTCCCGCGGGGAGCTGAATCCAGCGGGCACGGCTCCATCCGTGCTCAGGGAGTCAGCGGCGCGCGGCCCTCCGGGATGACCAGGGGACCGGGCGAGCCCGGCCATTCGACGACCTGCACGCGCAGACCGAAGACGCGGGCCACCAACTCCTGGGAAAGCACCTGCGCCGGTGCGCCCAGTTCAACCACCCGGCCCTCGGCGAGCACGGCCATCCGGTGCGCGTAACGCGCGGCCAGATTGAGGTCATGCAGCACCGCCAGCACCGCGCCACCCGCCTGGGCGAAGCGCGCCGCCGCCTCCAGCACGAGGTGCTGGTGGGCCAGGTCCAGACTCGCCGTCGGCTCGTCCAGCAGCAGGTAACGGTGTCCGGATGCCAACGGTTCGGAGAGCTGAGCCAGCACCCGCGACAGCTGCACACGCTGCCGCTCGCCCCCCGACAGCGTGAGATACGAACGTGAAGCCAGGTGCCGCGTGTCGGTGGCATCGAGCGCCGCCACCGCCGCCGCCAGGTCCGCGCTGCCCTCAGCGCGGCTCGAATGGGGACTCCGTCCCAGCAGCGCCACCTCCAGCGCCGTGAAGCCGAAGCCCAGCGACGACTCCTGGGGAAGCACGCCCAGCCGCATGGCCCGCTCCCGCGGCTTCCACTGCAACAAGGGAGTGCCGTCCAGAAGCACCTCGCCCGTCGAGCACCGCAGCTCGCCCGACATGGCGGACAGCAGCGTGGACTTGCCCGCGCCGTTGGGCCCCACGACGGCCAGCACCTCACCGGGCTCCAGCGTCAAATCCATGGGTCCCAGCGTCCGCCCACGGCCACGCCACACCTCGATGCCACGAACCTCCAGGCTCATGCGGCCCCCTTGCGCGACAGCAGCCCGATGAAGACGGGAACGCCCAGCACGGACGTGAGCGCGCCCACTGGCAACTCGGCGGGAATGGCCGCCGTGCGAGCCAGCAGGTCCGCGCCCACCAGCAGCGAGGCCCCCAGCAAGGCGGACGCACTGAGCAGCCGCCGGTGGTCAGGTCCCAGCGCCAACCGCAGCAGCGCGGGCACCAGCAAGCCCACGAAGGCGATGACGCCGGTGACGGACACCGCGGCCCCCACCCCCAGGGCCGCGGCGAGGATGAGCCGGCGCTTGAGGCGCTCGACATCCACGCCCAGGTGCCACGCCTCGCGCTCCCCCAGCAGCAGAAGGTTGAGGGTGCGCGCTTCACGCAGCAGCAGGCCCAGGGCGATGAGCAGCGGCGGCGTGGCTGCCCCCACCACGTCCCAGGACGCACCGCCCAGGCTGCCCCAGGTCCAGAAGGTGATGGAGCGGAGCTGCGCGTCGGTGGCCATCTGCGTGAGCAGACCGATGCCCGCGCCCGCCCCCGCGCTGACAGCCACGCCCGCCAGGAGGATGCGCGCCGTCTCCGTGCGACCGCCGCCCCCACCCAGCCGGTGCGCGAGCAACGTGGCGCCCAGCGCGCCCAGGAAGGCCGCGCCCGGCACCGCGAGCATCCGCAGCGAGCCCAGGTGGGCGCTGAGGGCCACATCCATGACGATGGCCGCCACCGCCCCCAGCGCCGCGCCGCTGGAGGTGCCCAGCAGGCCGGGCTCCACCAGCGGGTTGCGGAACAACGCCTGCAGCGCGGCACCACAGGTGGCCAGTACGGCGCCCACCATGATGCCGAGCGTCACGCGCGGCAGGCGGATGGACAGCAGCACCGCCTGCTGCACGGACTCCAGCTTGTGGCCGATGTCCAGGCCCACCCGTTCCAGCAGACTGCCCGCCAGTGCCAGCAGAGGCACCGGCACCGCGCCCACGGCGAGCGACAGGAGCACCACGCCCAGCAGCAGCGCCGTCAGCAACAGCCACGGACGCGGGGCTGCTGGCTGGATGGGCTCCTGGGTGCGGTAGGTGGCGGAGACGGGCGCAATCTCCGACGCACTCATTTGCGGCCCCGAGCCGGGGACGTGTACCCATCCTGCAAGCGGCTCACGGCCTTGCCCAGGTGAGGCCCCAGCCCCATGAAGTGGACGTCGTCCACGGTGATGAGGCGCCAGCCGCGCACCTGCGACAGGCCGGGCGTGCGCGACAGGCCCTCCTCACCGCCCACCGGCTCCAGGGAGCTGGCTGGCATGAGGATGAAGTCCGGCGCCGCTTCGACCACCGCCTCCGCCGTCAGCGGCTTGTGGCCCGCATAGCCGGCGATGGCATTCACGCCGCCCGACAGCGTGACGAGCTCGCCCGCCGCCGTCCCGGCGCCCGCCACCATGAGGACGTTGGCCCCGCGCGCGTACAGCGCGAGGACCCGCGGCGGCTTCGCGTCCTTGCGCGCCGCCGTGCGCTCCTGCGCCTTGCGCAGGTCCGAGTCCAATTGCTTGACCAGGGCCTCACCCTGCTCGGCCTTGCCCAGGCGCTGCGCGAGCGTCCGGATGCGCTCGCGCGTGGCTTCGACGGTGTGCTTGTTCGGCAGCACCACCACGTCCACGCCCACCGTCTTGAGCTGCTCGAGCACGCCCGGAGGGCCCGCCTCCTCGGACGCCAGCAACTGCGACGTCCCCAGCGCGACGATGGCCTCCGATGACAGCGCCCGCTGGTAGCCCACCTTCGGCGACTTCCGGGCGACCTCCAACGCCAGGCTGGTGTCGTCCACGCCCACCACCTGCCCGCCCGCGCCCAGCGCGAAGACGGTTTCGGTGATGGCGGGGCCGACGGTGACCAGCTTCGCCGCGTTGACCGGGGCCTTGGCCGCGGCCGCCGCCGGAGGCTTCGCGGGCGCCGGCGCCGCCGCGTGCGCGAGCGAGGCCACCGCCATGAAGACCCACGACAGCCCGAACGCGCGGCTCATCGCGACACCTCGCTCGCGGGCAGCGCCGTGGCCAGCTCTTCGGCCAGCGCGCGCCACTCGGGCGACTCGGGCTGCCCCGGCTTCCGCTTGCCGAAGATGAGCGCGATGTTCTCCCCCGCCTCGTTGAACAGCTCCAGGGACGTGACGACGCCGTCCCGCGTGGGCTTGCGCACGACCCACGCCGAGTGGACGTGGTCCGCGCGGACGTGGAGGTTGAAGCCCGCGTCCAACACGTTCATCCACGGTCCCATCGGCTTCACGTTCTTCACCGGGCCGGTGTGAATCTGGATGCAGCCGGGGTTGCCCACGAAAATCATGATGGGCAGCTCCGTCGCGGACGCCTTCTCCAGCACCCACGTCAGCGAGGACGTCGCCACCGGGGTGGTGAGCTCCGGCTCGGCCAGGCGGAGCGCCTGGGTGCGCGCCACACTGAAGCGGTTGAGCAGCATGAAGAACTCATGCGTGTCCTGGAGCGCGCGCCAGCCGGAGCGCAGCCCCTCCGCGTCAATCTCACTGTCGGGCTTGGGCTCCACCGCGAGCGTGGCCGGGACGATGCTGAGCACCGGCGACTGGTCCGCGTGGGTGAATTCCTTCACCAGGGTGTCGAACGTCTCCTCGCGCCCTGCCTCCTCCATGTAGAGCTTGTGGACGGCCGTCCCCGACGCGTCGAAGAACTGGAGGCTGCGGCGGATGCCATCGCCGTGCGGCTCGCGGATGGCGAAGCCGAAGCTCCAGCGCGTGAAGAACAGGCGCAGGTCGATTTCCTCGTCCAGCACCAGCCCCTGCTTGCCGTGCAGCTCGATGTTGCGCCAGGTGCCACGCTTCTCGTGCACGGCATGCGCGTTGCGCGTGAGCGACATCACCCGCCCCAGCGACTCGAAACGAGGCAGGAGCGCATCCAGCCGGAGGTCCAGCCGGACGACGCTCTCCCCAAGTCCCGTGGCGAGCAACTGCGCTTCACTCACACCCAACTGCTCGGCGGCGTCACGGATACGGGTGCGAGGCTGCTCCTCGCGGAGGGTCTGCCAGCGCTGGCGCAGACGGGAGGACTCGGAAACGACATCAGAGTTCGCGGTCTGATTCATGTTGGACACCTGGAAGTGGAAGGAGGCTCAGTACGAGGACGGCTGCGTCACCGCGCTGCCGCTGGAGGCGGGGCCAGGCACCTTCGCCCAGCGGAACGACAACATCCCCGGCGTGCCCGCATCGTCGTAATAGGACTGCATGGCGACCTTGAAGTAGTCACCAGCGTCGGAGCGGACGACGTACACATTGCGACGCGCCGTGAGGGCGTGCGTCGTCATGTCATAGACGTACCACCCGTCGCCCTGCTGGAAGGCGCTGTCCGGGTCCTCGCCCCGATCCGGGCCGTCCTCGGAATCCGCGACGTAGCCGTCCGCAGGAGCCCGCGTCACCGCCGCGAAGTCCGTCTCGAGGAGCACCGCCACCGCCACGTTGCCGGTACCACTCACGCCGCCCCGGGTGCGGACGTTGAAGCGGTTGAAGGCCAGGTCCCAGACAGTGTCATCAGAAGCACTCACCTGCGCGCCCTTGTCCAGGTCCAGGCCAATCCAGTCCGCGCTGCTCGTCGCGTTCACGGTGGTGGTGTACGAGCCGTCATCGTTGGCCACGTGATTCACGTGGGAGCCATCCGTCGGAGGGTTCTCTGATGGCAGCTCGAGGTCATCGCCGCACGCGGACAGGGAACCGGCCAGCAGCAGGGCGGCGGCGGCGCGGCCCAGGAAGGAGGAATGGGAAGAGAAGCGGGACATCGGGACTCCTTGAGTGAGAGGTGGAAGGGAGCGTCAGAGCCGGGCGGAGATGCCGGCCTGGATGGCGCGAGGGGGAATCGGAAGGTCGGTGGGGTTGCCCGCGTTCGCGAGGTTGGTGCCCAGCACGAAGAACTGGAGCTCCTCGCGCATGCGCCAACCCAGCCGGGCATCCACGGTGACGTAGGTCTTCGCGTCGTACGGGTTGGCGACGCCGTCACCGTCCGTGTCCGGGTAGAAGGGACGCGGCCCCACGAGCGCGCCGCGCACCCAGGCCTCCAGGCCCGACGTCCGGTGACGCCAGGTAGCCTGCGCGGTGAGGCGATGGCGCGCCTGCCCTTCCAGCGCCAGCCCCGTCTCCTCCGAACGACCGTCGGTGAGCGTGTAGCCCAGCTCCGCGGAGATGCGGCCGGGCAACTGCTGACGCACGCCCATCTCGCCGCCGCGCACGCGCGCACGCGCGATGTTCACGTAGGTGAAGAGCTGCTGCGGACCGACCACCTCCGTGGAGACGCCAATCATGTCCTGAAGGTTGTGCTGGAAGGCGCTCACCCACAGGAGCGAGGACTCCGCGGGCTTCACCTCCACCGACAGATTGAAGCTGCGCGAGCGCTCCGGACGCAGGTCCGGATTGCCGTGCACCCGGTAGCCCACGCTGGGGTTTTCGAAGTCGAGCAGCATCTCCTGGAAGCCCGGCGCCCGGAACGCCCAGCCGTAGCTGCCGCGCAGCGTGAGCCAGGACGTCGGGTCCATGCGCGCCGCCAGCCGGGGCGTCACCGCCGTACCGAACTGCGTGTCCGTGTCCACTCGCGCACCCGGCACCAGCGTCAGCTTCAAGCGCGGCACCAGGGTCCAGTTGTCCTGCACGTAGATGGACGCGCGGGCGCGCTGGCCGGTGCCGTCTTCGCCCAGCCGGTCCGCCTGCAACCATTCGCCGAGCAGCTCCGCGCCCACCACGAAGGCGTGGGTGTCTCCCAGCTTCGCGTCCAGTTGCGCGCCCAGCCGGCCCTGCTGCTCGCGCGTGTCCTCGATGGTGTCCAACGCGTTGGAGCGGCGCTGGTCCCTCAGGTAGCGCCGGTTGAACCACGCATAGGCGCCATCCACGCGCAGCGAGGCGTTGTTGGACAGCCTCCACTGTGGAGACAGGCGAACGGAGAGCGAGTCATCCCGGCTGGCGCGGTCGAAGATGGCGCCTGTCACGCCCACGTCCACGCCCCGCTGCACCCGACGCGCATAGGTGGCGTTGGCCTGCAACGCCGTGCCCTCACTGATGCGCAAGTCACCGCCCGCGGACGCGTCGATGCCATCCAGGCTGCTGCCCGTGGTGCCGATGCTCGTCGGGTCCAGGAGGTACGCGTCCCGCCGCGCCAGACCGCCGCTCAGACGCAGCCCCCAGTTCTCGCCCTTCGCCTCGCCGGTGGCGTCCAGCTCCAGCCGCTGCATGGAGCCGTAGGAGGCGCGCAGCTCGGCGCCCAGCGGACGGCGGGCACGGCGGGTGATGAGGTTCACCACGCCCGCCACCGCGTCACTGCCGTAGAGGACCGACGAGGGGCCCTTCACGACTTCCACCTGTTCGATGTCCTCGGTGGACAGGCGGGACAGGTCCACGCTTCCGGCCACCCGGCCGGCCACGCGCTCACCGTCCACCAGCACCAGGACGTACTCCGGCGACAGGCCCTGCAACTGCACCGTGGCGCCCGCGAACGTCTGCACCACCTGGAGCCCAGGGTGCGCGGCAAGCAACTCCGACGCGTCCCGCGCCCCGCTGGCCAGGATGTCCGAGCGGGTAATGACCTCCGTGGCCACCGCCGAATCCTCGAGCCGCTCCGGCGAACGCGACGCCGTCACCACCGTGCGCGCTTCCGGCAGCGCCTCCGCGTCTAACGCGGGCTCCGGCCCCGCATCGGCCTGGGCCACCTGCGCATCGGGCGGAGCCTCCGCGGTGGAAGCCTCGCTGGAAGCCACCTCGGTGGCAGGCGCTTCACTGCCACCGCCCCACGCCGTCCACGGCATGGAACAGGCCACGAAGAGCAAACACCCACGCCACGCCATGCTGCGTCCTCCGGCGCAAGGCCGGGGGCCTTTCGCGGAAGGCCCTGTAGGGCGCTGGGCTCAATGGCCTCGGGCCTCAGGAAAAGACCTCACTGCACCGGGCCTGCGCGGCCCGGGAACGACTCACACGTCAGCGGCCTGAGCCGCTCACCTGCGCACCACCACCACCGCCTCCCGGCGGCGTTCGCTCCAGGGGCACCACCTGCGTCCGGTGGCAGCGGCGGCACTTGAGCTCCACGCCCTCCGGTACCAACCGCGCCAGCAGGCTGCCGCACATGCAGCGCAGCTCCTCCGCCCCGCCTTCACCGTGGCAACCGTCGCGCATCACCGCTCCTGACTCGAAACGACGGCGACGATATTGATACTGATTTTCAAAGTCAAACGATTGGCGAAAAACCCGCCCCTGTGCGAATCCGGGTGTGCGGGAGCGCGCCGCTCAGTGAACCTTGGAGCGCGCGGAGGTGTCGCGAGCCAGACGCACCTTGGGCGTCACCATGCGAGCGACACCGGAGTAGAGCTGTTCCTCGGTGTAGACCTTCCGCACCCGGCGATGGCTGCCGGGGTGGTAGGCGGGACCGGGCCGCTCCAGCCACTGGAGGATGCGTACCTCGCCGGAGTGGGCCATGGCGGCCAGCAGCTCCGGGGGGCACAGCTTGAGGTAGCGGCGCACCAGCGGCTTGAGCTTGCGAGAGAAGTTGCGCCCCAGCACGGCATGGCGCCGGCCGGAGTGCAGCGTCCCGTCGAAGCGGCGCGACAGGTGGAAGAGCTCGTGAATCACCGTCTCCACGCGAGCCTGCGCGGTGGACCCCCGGAAGAAGAGCGGCCGGAGCGTGACGCAGTACAGCATCCGCTTGCCCCCGATGCGGATGATGGGCTTGCGGCGTCCGGTACGGTCCGTGCTCTTCCCACCCCGGAAGCACAGGGGCTTCACGGTGCCCCGGGAGGCGCGGCGGGCCTCACCGGCCACCACGAGGATGCGGCCCGCCTTCACATGCCCGAACTCCGGCATCTTCGCCGAGATGTCCCGGATGAGAGAGCGGAGCGTCTTGTTGAAGTTGGGGCGGCGTTGGGCCACGGGTGGTGGACAGTCTAGCGGAAAAGCCCTTGAGAGGACTCCAGGGGGTGGCCACATTGTCTAGCGTCATGCGCTTGCCCTCGCCCATGTTCCGACTGGCAGTGGTGCTTTTCCTCTGTGCGGGGTGTGCTTCCGCCCCCACCCGGCCCTCCAGTCCCGCCGTCCTCACCGCCCAACGGACCGTCGTCGCGTCCCAGGGCCTCACCGACGCCACCCTGCGCTTCGAGGCCCAGGTGACCAGCCCCGGGGAGGGGGTGCTGGTGCGCGCCGACTACGAGCTCGTCGCCGACGGCCAGGTGGTGAAGACGGACACCGCGAAGCTGGACGTGGCGCTGACGCCCGGCGAGCCCACGGACCTCTCCTTCGAGGAGCGCGCACCCTATGTGAAGAACGCGGACGACCTGGCGCGGCTGAGCGCCCAGGGAGGCACGCTGCTGCTCGCCCTGCGCGGCACTCTCGTCGTGCGCTCGGGAGACCAGGAGCAGACGATTCCCTTCGCCGCCAGCCGCGCGGCGCGGGTGCCCCGGCTGCCCACGGTGGTGGTGGAGGAGTTGGACGGGGCGCGCTACTCGGATGAGGAGGTCCAGCTCAACCTCCGCCTGGGCGTCCGCAACCCCAACCCCTTCCCGCTGCGGCTGGAAGGCCTGACGTGGACGGCGTCGGTGGCCGGAAAGACGCTGGACAGCGGCACGCTGGCGCAGGCGGACACCGTGGACGCGTCCGCCACGGGCGTGTACCCGGTGGAACTGACGGTGACGAAGGACACCTGGGGCCCGGAGGTGAAGGCGCTCATCTCCAAGGGGCTGCTGCCCTACGGGGTGACGGGTGAGGTGACGGGCCCGCTGCTGCGCGTGCCGTATTCGCTCACGGGCAAGGTGAAGCTGAACGTCTCCCGGTAGAGTGGCACGCCGTGCCCATCTACCTGTTGAGTGACGAGCACCCGGAGCTCTTCCCGCCCCCGGAGCGCGCCGACAAGAGCGGCGTCGTCGCCGTTGGCGGTGACTTGCGTCCGGAGCGGCTGCTGGCCGCCTACGCCCGCGGCATCTTCCCCTGGTACAGCGAGGGAGACCCCATCCTCTGGCACTCGCCGGACCCGCGCTTCGTGCTGTCGCCGGACAAGCTCCACGTGGGCCGCTCGCTGCGCAAGACGATGGCCCGCGGCATCTACGAGGTGCGCTACGACACCGCCTTCCGGCGCGTCATCACCGAATGCAGCCAGGTGCCTCGGCCCGGACAGACGGGCACCTGGATTACCGAGGAGATGATGGAGGCCTACGTCACGCTCCACGAGGCGGGCTTCGCACACTCGGTGGAGGCGTGGGCGGAGGGTGAGCTGAAGGGCGGCCTGTACGGGGTGTCCCTGGGCGCGGCCTTCTTTGGAGAGAGCATGTTCGCGCTGGCCCCGGACGCCTCGAAGGTGGCCTTCGTCACCGCGGCGGAGCGCTTCCAGGGCTGGGGCTTCCAGCTCATCGACTGCCAGGTGGAGACCGAACACCTGGCCCGCTTCGGCGCGGAGAACTGGCCCCGCAGGCGCTTCCTCTCGGCGCTTGCCCGAGCGATGAAGGAGCCCACCCGGCGCGGGAAGTGGACGGAAGGCGCGGCGGCCGACCCCTGAGCGCCCGGCGCTTTCGAAATGGCGCGAGCCCCTTTGAATATCGGAAGCGGCGGGCCGTCACGGCCCTACGCCACCGCCAGAGGAGCCGCCCATGCGATGGAGTTCCGCCCTGTTGCTGCCGCTGTGTCTCGCCACCACCGCCTGCGGCACGTCCGCGAAGCACCAGGCGCTGCTCGAACGCCGCGACGCCATCCGGCTGGCGGACGTCGAGCGCGAGGAGGGCGCCCGGGAGCGGTACCGCAGCAACTCCGGCTTCCAAGACACGCGCTGGGGGATGACGAAGGACGAGGCCATGACCGCGCTCCCCTTCCACGCCCGGGTCATCAACGCCTGGGGGGACGTGCACGTCGCCGACGTCGTGGCGGGCCGCCGAGCGGACGCCTACTACGTGTTCGCCCAGGGGCAGTTGGCCGAGGTCACCCTCCACTTCCACGCGCCAGGCGCCGTCCGCGACAACTTCAACGCGGTGGCGGAGCTGCTCACCATGAAGTACGGCAAGCCCGCGACCAGGGAGGACTCGGCGCGCGACGCGGAGGGCCGCCTGGCGCTGGCGCAGATGGCCAACAACCTCTCCGAGGCCTCGGCGAACTACCACGCGTGGCGCTCCGGCGTGCAGCCCAGTGGCCCCGCCGTGGACAACTTCGGCCGGCAGATGGAGGCCAACGCGAGGACGGACGCCGCCCTCGCGGTTCACGAATACCTGCTGCGGAGCACCTGGACCGAAACCGAAACGGAGCTGCGGCTCACCGGCAGCCAGGAGCCCGGAGCGCGCAGCCTGACGCTCACGTACACGAGCCAGAGGCTCAAGCCCTACCTATCCAAGGAGCTGGCCGTCCGCGACCAGCAGCGCAAGGCGGAGCAGTCGCGGGAGCTGTAGCCGCTCCACTCTGGAGGCGCCACGGGCGGGGACGCACCGCGGCGCTCAAGGACCGAGCGAAACGACCCAGTCCCCGGCGTACTGGGACGTCATGGGCGTGCGGGCCAGCGGCGGGCAGTATTGGAAGTGCTCATCGAAGCTCGCGATGTCCGCGCGCTCGGAGAGCCTGAGCCAGGCGAGCCCCTCCAACCAGATGGCTCGCTTGGGCGCGAAGCGTGTCACGGGGGTCGTGAAGAGCTTCGCGCGCTTCTCGATGTCCTCTCCATGCACGAGCACCGCGTGCTTGAACGCCTCGGAGAAGGTGTCTGCGTCACCATCGAGCAGGGCTCGGGCACAGGCAACCCGGTCCGTCTCTGTCTCGAGCCCCAGTCCCTCCAACGCCTCCACCCTCGGGATGACGACGTCCCTGGTACCGGGCGAGACCAGCGCCAGGAAGAGCTGGGCGCGTGCGTGCTCGGAGCGGTACTCCTCGTCCGGAAGCCACCGCGTCTCGGAGAGCTCCGCGACCTGTCGCGCCAGATTCCAATGTCCCGCCGCGACGGCACCGAGCAGAGGATCCATGTGTCGCGAAGCAGGGAGCGCCCACTGCTTGAGGCGGCAGTGCGTGAGCAATCGCCTCCAGTTCTCGGCGGCTCGGCACAGGTTCAGGAAGAAGCCCTGCGGGTTGCCATCCACGAGCAGGGTGGCCACGGCCACGACGTGGAAGTGGACACAGAGCTCATCCACGGTCCGCACGAGGACATCTCGGCTCGCGGTGGGATCGACCTGACGCATCAACTGGAGAATCGCCCTCCCGGAGTCCTCCCGCAGTGCCGCAAGCTTTGCCACGCTGCCTCCTCCAGGCTCAGGCGAACATGTCGTCGAAGCCTTCGGCGGGATGGGCCCTGAAGCCCGTCAGCCCCGCCTGTTCGAAGGCCTGCTTGGTCCGGTCCGAAATCAGGATGAGCTCCATCATGTTCCGGGCGCGGAAGATATCGGCCTTGGGGTCGATCTTCCCTTGATTCAAGACAAGGTTGCCGACCCGGGTCACTTCCTTCTTCGTTATTGGGTCAATGTCACAATCTGACTTTTCCAAGTCAATGACGTCCTGAGAGCCCAACACATTGAGGATTCCGTACCCCTCGGCAACTGGACTCCACTGATGATCACACATGGCAACCGGAAGGAACTCCGCATTATCGACTTGCAAGTCCTCCAGCACCTGTTTCACACGTGATGACACCAGCAAGACACCCACGGTGTTTCGCACGAAGTCATAGAGCTTGCGTCGGTCCGGGAAGTGGTCCGAAAACGACACCTTCCCTCCGGCTGGGAACTGTCGCGCGAGCGGCTCCCCCCGACTGAACTTCCAGTTGGTAGGGCTACCCTCGGGCAGTGCATCAATGATTGCACCATCCGCCGACTCGGCTTTGAGAACCCAATAGTCCATCACAGAGAACTCTCAAGCGAACATGTCGTCGAAGCCTTCAGCGGGATGGAGCTTGAAGCCCGTCAAGCCAGCCTGTTCGAAGGCATTCTTGGCCCGGTCCGAGATGAGGATGAGCTCCATCATGTTGCGGGCTCGGAAGATGTCGGCCTGCGGCTCAATTTTCCCTACCGTCAGCACCAGGTTACTGACATGACTAATTTCACGAGAGAGAGCACTGATGTCATAGGTCGACTTTTCCATATCGATCGCATCTTGGGAGCCCAGAACATTCAGGATGCCATAACCATCAGCCACCGGACCCCACTGGTGATCACACATGGTAACGGGAAGAAATTCTGCATTTTCGACCTTCAAGCTCTCCAAAACATGTCTCACTCGCGACGACGCGAGTACGACACCAATGGTATTTCGCACGAAATCATAGAGTTTACGCCGGTCCGGGAAGTGGTCCGAGAACGACACCTTCCCCCCTGCAGGGAAACTCCGCGCAAGAGGCTCGCCCGTACTGAACTTCCAATTGGTCGGACTGTCCTTGGGCAAAGCATCAATGATAGCCCCATCTGCAGACTCCGCCCGCAACACCCAGTAATTAGCCATGATTGCTCCTACCAAAGGCTGCCCCACTCATAGTGCGTTCCGCCATCTTTATTGGCGTACCTAACGTGCTCTGAACCAGGGCCGACATATCGGACACCAGCGACTTTTGCTTCAACGAGCTTTCCGCTGAGTTTGACAATAAATATCCAGAACCGATTCTCCAGCTTTTTGAGCTCTTCAAAGATGAGTTCTGGCAAATTTCCGTGCGGTTTCCCACTATCAATCAGCTTCTGTAAATCGTTGGCCACCTTCCGCATCTCATCCATGACCCGCATCGTGTAGGACTCGTGGTCGCTCGGATGGCAGATGAGGGAATGGACCGGGACGGCCCAGTCCTCGGCGGGAAGATTGATGATGTTGTGCCCGTGGTTGATGTTGTACTCGGACATCAGCAACAGCCGAATCTGCTTGTACGTGAAGGCCGGCTTGCCGTCCTTCATCATGTAATAGAAGGCCGAGCCCGGCAGCATGTGGTGAGCTTCCCAGGCGTACGGATACTGCTGGGTGTACGTGGGGTTGAAGTTCTCCTTCGGCCCCCCTGGAAACTCCGCCCGCTCCTTCACCATGTCCCGGACTTCGCTCAGGTGCACATGGTCGAAGTTGCGGTACACCCCCCGGCCGTCCTGGGCCTTGAGGTAGGTGTAGCCGCGGCGGGCATAGTTATCGCCCTTGGCCAGCACCCCATTCAACGGCGCGTTGGGGTCCAGATGTCCGTCAGGAGCGGGCTCCGCCTTCTTCTTCGGCTTGCTCTTCTTCGCCTCCTCCTTGGCCGCGGCCCGGGCAGATTCCTTCCGAGCCAGGTTGCGCTTGTAGATGCCATTGAGCCTGCGGGCCATTTCCGTATTGGGATTGTGCCGGGCGTCACCGGTTGTCATGGCAGAGCTCCTCTGGACGGATGCGCAGCAGTGGTTCCTATCAAGACGGCGCCTCGGCCGGAATCGTCCGCGCTGGCGAAGACAAGGCTCACGGAGGAAGGCGCATCGCCGCGTTGCAGTCCCCTGACCGCGACACAAGCGCTGACCGCGCCCATCGCGGCCCCCACGTCCCCAAAGCCGATGGAGGGATACCAGGCCGGAAGTCCCCCCAGCGAGGCGTCCAACGCCCGCAGATGCAGCAACACCATCCCCCACTCCCGCGCCTTTCCCTCTTCTCCGTTGTGGTCGCTCACCAGGAGCGGCCGGGCACGAAGGGCCCCTGCGGCTGCGAGCACCGCCTCGGCACATGCCGCCAGGGCCCGCCCATCCGATGGCTTGTCAGAGCCTCTCGGGTGCGGCTCTTCTCCGAGCCGCACCGCGTGCAGCATCACCTGGGGCGCGCCCGTCGAACGTTGCGCGGGCCCCTCGGTGGTCAGCAACAAGGCCGCACCCGCTTCCCCAGGCGTCAAGCCCACGGGCTGCTCCGGCGTCTTCAACCGTCGTCCATCCGCCAGCGCATGGAGCGTCGGCTCTTCGACCAGGCAGTCCACCCCCATCACCAGGCACGAGCGAAGCCCGCCGTTCTGCAGCGCCGCCTGGGCCGCATGCAGCGCCCTCGCGAAGGCCACGTGCCCACCGCCAAAGAAGCGCCTGGGCCCGGGCCATTCCAGGCCCATGTTCCGCAGGCTCGCCTCCAACACACGACGCCCCAGCGCCTCCACTCGCAGCGCCTCCGTCGCGTCCGGCTCGCCCAGGTCAAGGCCTCGCTCCCACGGGTCCGGCAGCGCCAGATAGACGCCGGTCTCCGGCCCAAGGCCCCGCAGGTCCACGCGAGTGCCCACATCCTTGAGCACCTCGCACGCCAACGCCACCAGCCGACCGACGCCCGAGAACCCGAACGTCGCCACCGGGAGCGCACAGATTGTCACGGGCCGAGGTGCCTCATCACCGGCGTGGGCGACGTCCACGTCGGGAGACGGCGAGGAGCGCAGCAGATTGGCCCGGAACGCTGCGCAGGCGGGAATCACCGGCCCCAGGCATGAGGCCATCCCCAGGGCCTCGACGAACACCTTCATGCCCCACCCCACGCGCCCAAGCCTCCCTCCAGCGACTGGGCAAAACGCGCTGGCGGCAGGCGCCTCACGGCGTCCTCTTCCGCGCGCTGGGTCCGTGTCCAAGCGCCCACGCCCAACCCCAGTGCGCCCCGGGTCCGCAGGGCCACAGCCCACCAGAGCGACCGGCGGCGATACATCGACCCTTCTCGTAACGCGTCGAGCAACGACTCCTGTCCCAAAGGCCGTCCCCGCACGTAGCGCACCGTCGGCTTGAACCGAGGGGCGTGCTCGGCCCACCACGCCTCCACACGGGGCACATCCGGCAGCGGGAGGTCTGCTTCCGGCGCGAACTCCACGGCCGCCGCCTCGTCGCCCGACTCCACGCCCGGAGCCACCGCGGGAACCTCCATGCCTGTCACCAGCGAGAACGACTCCGCCGCCAGGCGCGCCCATGGCGGCTCGCGCATCGCCTCCAGACAGGCCCGAGCAGTCTCGACCGTCCCCACCAGGCCGACCACCCTCAAGGTCTCCGTCCCTCGGGCAGCGTCTCCCAGCCCCTCCAACAGCAACTTCTGGGCGTCCGGCCCACCCGCCACGGCCAGCGCTCGCAAGGCCCTCTGGCGGTGCGGCCCGCCCTCCAGGACCTGACGGCGGCATTCCCACCACGCCAGTCGACTTCCCGCCAACAGCCCTGCCTCCAGAGCAGCGCCAGAAACCTCGGCGGAGGATGAGCGCAGTCCCAATTCCAGCGTGGATTCGGACAACCGGACGGGCCAAGAGCGCAGGCAGCGAAACGCGGCGGCCCGCACCTGGGCGGCCTCATGCGTGAGCGACGCCTCCAGCGCCGGCCCAGGGTCCACTCGCCACGCCCCCAAAATCTCCAGCAGTGTCGCGAGCCCTCCAGGTGGAGGCGATGCGTCGACCATGGGCCGCAGCCATGACTCCAGCCCCCGTCCGCCAGCACAGAGGAGCGCGGCCTGGATGCCCGCGCACAGGCCCTCCTCCCCCGCCTGGAGCACCTCGAGGACACTCCGCACAGCCCCATCCAGGGCGTCTTCCTGAAGCAGCAGCCCGAGCGCGGCGCACTCCACCCGCCCAGGCTCATCCGCTTCGGCCAGGGCGGGAACGAGCAGCCTCGTCGCGGCCTTGCGCCCCGCGAGCACGAGCGCATCCACATGGGCGAGAAGTCGCGCCTCCACCCCAGCGACGTCATCGACGACATGGTCCGGCGCCACAAGGGCACGCTTCCACTGCCGCCACAGGAATCCCGCCTCGTCGAGGTGTGACGCCAGCATCTCCCAGGAGATGGGGAGCGAGAGGTGCCGGGGCAACGGGTTCATCACGTCATGCCCCCTGTCTAGTTGATCTGCGTCTTGCCGCCACGAAGGCGCAGCACCTGGCCCGCGTCGACGAGCACATGCTCACCCCGAAGCAGAATCTGACCATTGCGACGCAGGACCAGGCTGGACCTGCCGCAGCGAAGCTCGAGCTCCTCGGTCGCGCCGTCCAGAAGCCCCTCGATGGGGACTCGCTGGCCGTTGGCGACGATGGCGACCTCTCCATCCTGGTGCTCGACATCAGGTGCTTCGAGCATGGCATCCAGGAGGGGCGTCTCACTGCGCGGCTGGAGCAAACCGAGCACGATGGGGCACGTCGGTGTGCCCCGCTCGAAACAGAGCACCGCCTCCTGCCGCGCCTCTATCGCCCGAAGCAGCGTGGCCTCATCCACCGCGACCGCGAGCCGGGCCTCCAGCGGCCCATGGTGGTTGCCCTCGAAGTCCACCTGCACCGTGCCCATTCGCCCCCGTCCGACGACCCGGCCGATGAGGTTTCCCAGGATGGGCTCCTCCACCTGAGAAGGTGGGCGCCCGGCGTCATGTTCGTGTGAGGCCATGGGATTCCGCCCCCTCGCGCTACATCTCTTTTTCGCAGACCAGGCAGTTGCACTTGCCCGAGCCCTGGCCGGCCGCCATCACCGGTGGCTGCATCAGCGGGAACGGAGGCGTGTTCTTGTCGTTGTGCAGCATCAAGTCGAGGGCCCTCGCCACGTTCTTTCCCTCGACCTGGACGTCGAAGGAGAAGTTGACGAACTCGGCCTTGCCCTGGGTCTTGCCAGAGACCACTCCGCCCCCCGCCGTTCCGGCCTCATCCCCCGTGCTGGTGCTGAAGTTGGAGTCCTTCACGCACAAGGGGTTCCCCTCCACCGCCACCGTCTTGCTGCCCTGGGCGGTATCGGCGGAGCGCGCCACGTTCGGGTACGGCAGCGGAATGGGGCCCGCCGGACTGGGCGTCTTGCAGACATCCGGAAATGCGACGGACACGCCGTTGGAGTCCTTGGTCACCACGGACATCTTGTTGACACCGACCGTATTGGCCATGGCGCCCCCCTTCCCAGAACACAGGAGAGGGAATCATCCCCCGGTTCGATTCAGGGACTCAACCCCGACGCCCCTACTTCTTGCACGGTGACAACGTGCGCTTCCCGTGCGCCAGCTCCTCCTCCGTGGGGCTGCCGTAGCGCACCGCCTTCGGCGCCACCTTGGGCTTCGCGGCGTCATGGACGTTGAGCACGCCCAAGGTGCGGCTGAAGACGGTGCGAAGCCCGGTGCTGTCATAGAGCGCGCCGAAGAAGGCCCCGCCGGAGCGCAGCGGAAGCGGCGCCAGCGCCCCCGCCGGCCGGAGCAGCAGCGCGGTGTGGTCCTCCGTGGCCCACTCGCAGGGGTCCTTCTTCCCGCCACGCTTCATCCACGACACCGCGATGTCGAACACGGCGCTGCCGTCATCCCACCGGCTGCTGAAAATCTCCCACTTGCGCTGGCACTCCGGGGCCTCGCACGACGTTCGCTCGGGAAGCACGTCCGACAGCTCCAGGGGCAGTCCGCGGCCCTCGTCGCTGGTGGAGTTGTCGTCGGCGCGGCGCAGCTTGCAGCCCGTGGGCGCGTCCTTCTGGCGCAGCGCCACCGGCGTACCCGACAGCCGGCCCGGGGGCAGCACGTCACAGTCCACCTGAAGCTCGGACATGAGGTACGTCTTGCGGTCCGCGTCCGTCCCCATCCGCACCGCCCACCACACCACGGGCACCGCGCGGCAGGCCGCCGAGTCCGCCTTGCCGAACACCCACAAGGGCACGGACGGGTCCGGCGCGCCCAGCTTCCGGACGTCCACATCCTCCGGCACCAGCTTCACGCCGGAGCGGTCGCGCTCGGACTCCACGAAGAAGCGGTCCTTCGACTCCGGGATGATGGCCTGGTGCGCCAGCCAGCCCGAGCCCGGCAGTCCCACCAGGTTGCGCGCAGTGAAGGGCACCACGTCCGGGCGCTTCGGACAGCCGCGCTCGGGCTCGGAGGCCGGAAAAGTATCCACGTCATCGAACTGCGCGGACGCCACCAGGGGCATCAGCAGCGCCAGGCTCGACACCCACGCCTGCGCGGTCAACCGGACTGCCAAACGCATCGGGCTCCTCCACGAAGAAGCGGCCGCGGCCGGCTGAAGCGCGCGGGCGAAAGAGGGAGCCTCCCGTCATACCGCAAGCCCGCGACACGCCAAGCCAAAGCCCTCAGCGCGTGCGTGACTTCTTCGGCGGCGGCAGCACCTCCACCGGAATCTCACGCGGCGCCTGCACCGCGGGCGGGACCGCGTCCGGCACACCGGCGTCGGTGGGCTCGGGCGGCTTCACTTCCTGAATCTGGTCGTCCAGCGGCACCCGGCCCACGGAGCGGTGGAACAACTCCCACAACGCCTTGCGGTGCACCTCCGGCGAGCCCGCGCCCGACACCACCACGCCCGCACCGCTGTAACGAGCCTCCAGCCCCAGCGGCTTCAACCCCTCCCCCAGTGAAGTGAGCTGCTCCTGGAGGACGGGGAGCTCGAAGGTCAACTCCAGCTCCCGAGCCACGAAGGAGTCCGTCTTCAGCAGCTCCAGCAGCGCCAACCTGCACGCGGAGTCCTTCACCGAAGCACTGAGGGAGCGCTCCGCGCCGCTCGTCGCGTTCAGGTCCGGACAGGCCTTGCGGGCGGCGGCCAGCCGGGGCGCGGGGTCCTCCGGCGGCGGTGAGCCCACCGTGAGACGCCACACGGCGAAGCGGCCCCCCGCGTACAGCAGGAGCAGCGTCCGTCCCGCCTTCTGACCGGTGAGCAACAGTTCATTGCTCCCGGGAAGCAGCTCCGCGTCCGCCACGGAGGCGTCCGCCACCTGGACCCAGTCCACGGTGTCGAGCTTGTGGAAGCGTTCCTTCCCGGGCTCCAGGGGGACGACCAGGTCCACCGGCCACGCACGTGCGAGCGTCGGGACGAGAAGGGCCAGGAGTGCTCCAACAACGTACATGCGAGCGGACATCAGAGCTCCAGCGCAGTGGTATGGACCCTTAGCACGGGATAAGAACAGGGCTCTATGCCTACCTGGACCCTCTGGGTCGCCTGCCTGGCGCTGAGTTTCATCAGGGCCCTTGTCGCCGCTTCGGAGTCCGCGCTCTACGGCGTGTCCGACTTGCGAGCACAGGAACTGGCGAACACGCAGCCGGGCCGGGCGACTCGCCGGGTCCTCCGCCACAAGACGGACCGCGAGCCCGTGGCCACGGCGCTGCGCCTGGGCATGGTGCTCAGCGGCTTCCAGGCCGCGGCCATTGGCGCCTTCGTCCCGCCGCGCATGCTGGACTTCAGCCGCTACGGCGAATCCGCGTGGCTGCCGGTGGCCACCGTCGCCGCGGGCGCGCTGCTGGTGGGCGTGCTGGCCACGCTCATGGAAGTCACCATGCGCGGGCTGGCCAACGGCAGCCCGGAGCGCTGGGCCCTGCGGCTGTCGGGCTTCACCTCGCTGCTGGTGACGGTGCTCTACCCGCCCATGCGCATGGCCATGGTGGTGCTCAACCTGATGGCGCGCACCTTCGGCCGGACGCTGCGCTTCGAGCCGCCGCCCCCTCCGCTGGAGGAGTTGGAGAAGCTGCTGGCCGCCCAGGCCGCGAAGAACGAGGTCGACAAGAGCGCCCCGCAGCTCATCCGCTCCATCTTCGAGCTGTCCGACAAGCGCTGCCGCGACGTCATGGTGCCGCGCACGGAAGTGGTGACGGTGGACGTCACCATCACCCCGGACGAGCTGCTGCGCCTGCTGGCGGAGGAGAACCACTCCCGCATCCCCGTGTACCGGGACGACGTGGACCACGTCATCGGCGTGTTGCACGCGCGCGACATCATCCCCCTGCTCCAGCACCCCGAGCTCATCGTCCTGCAGGACATCATCCGCCCGGCGCACTTCGTACCGTGGATGAAGCCCATTGGCGACCTGCTCCGGGACATGCAGAAGCAGAAGATCCACATGGCCATCGTCGTCGACGAGTACGGCGGCTTCATGGGTGTGGTGACGCTGGAGGACATCCTCCGCGAAATCGTCGGCGACATCGGCGACGAGTTCGAGGTGGAGGAGAAGCAGGTGGAGAAGCTGGCGGACGGCAGCTTCCTGGTGGACGCCGCGCTGGAGGTGGACGCCTTCACGCAGACGTTCGGCTTCCCCCTGCCCGAAGGCGACTTCGACACGCTGGGCGGCTTCCTCTCCTCCATGGCGGGCCACCTGCCCGACGTGGGCGAGCGCTTCGCCTACAGCGGCTGGCAGTTCGTCGTGGCGTCCAAGGAAGGCCCCCGCATCGACCGCGTGCGGATGTCGCGCGTGAAGTCTGGCCTCACCAAGGACGGCAAGGCCGCGGAGTCCCGCGACGGGCTGGGGCGCGAGCACGGCCGCGAGGAACAGGCCTCCGCGAAGAGCTGAGGCCCGGAGCGGCACCGGCCCCGCTCCGGGGCCGGCCCCTCCCCCACTACTGGGACCAGTAGCACTCCAGCGTCTCTCGCGCGGACTTGCCAATCAGCTCGCAGTTCTCGAAGCGGGCGCGCTCGCTGCCTCCGAGCTGCTGCCCGTAGCGGTCCGCGAAGCGCCGGAAGTAGGCATCCGGAAGCGCCTTGGAATCGAGCCGGAAGTCCGCCGGTGGGGCGCGCTCGAGCTCCAACCGGAAGGCAATGCCCCGCCCGGCGACGAGCCGGCGGACGCTGGCCTCGTCGGTGATGGCCTGCTCCACCAGCTCGTTGAGCGGCTGCCCCAGCGACACGGCGCCGTCCTCTCCGGTGCGCCCGGTGCGCCGCGCGGCGCCCAGGGAGACGCTCCAGTGCAGCGGGCCCTTGAGCGAGAAGGTCCGCTCATCACAGCGCTGGGAGCGCTCCTCTTCGACCTCGCCGGTGACGACCTCCTCCTGGCTGACGTCCTCGTCGGTGAGCGCCGTCACCAACGGGTAGATGGAGGCGAGCGCCAGCACCACGCCGAGCGTCATGGTGATGTCGACGTCGTCATCGGACGAGCCGTCGGACATCGCCATCAAGACGCCGCCACCTCCGAGCATCGCGAGCCCGCCGAGCAACGAGCCCATGGGCGGGCTGGTCGTCGTGTCGATGCGCTTCTTGCTGAACTCGGTGGAAATCTCGGTGCAGGTGGTGCGCTTCACCGCGACGCGGCCCACGTAGGACGCATCCACGACGCTCTCCAGCGTGTCGCGGTGGGTCTCTCCCAGGGACGCCTCTCGCAGGCGCTCGCCGCGCACGTACTCGGACGTCGTGCTGCAACCCGCCTGGGAGAAGAGCAACGCCGCCAGCCCCGCGGCCCCGAACCTAGAAGAGCCGGTTGCGCGCATCTTCCATCGCCCCACAAAGCCGCGAGTAGTGTTCGAGCGCCCGCTCCAGCCGCAGGCTCTTGTCGACGTCCGTCTGCCGCCCGGGGACGAAGTCCCGCACCGACGTCACGGAGAGGTCCACATAGGGCAGGCTCTGGAACTTGCCGGTGGGCTCCGCGCAGTAGCGGTTCTCCGCGCTGCACTTGCGGAACATGGAGTACGTCCCGGTGTGCTTCTCCTTCACACGAAGCCGGAGCGTCGCATCGTTTCCGCCGTTGAGCCGGATGACCTCGATGGGCAGCAGCAAGCCGCGCAGGTCGACGATCTCCGTCCGCTCACGGGGCTTGTCCAACACCATGATGCGGCAGTCCTTCACCGTGACGTGCACCTCCGAGTCGTTCCACGCCTCGATGTGCTCGCGCAGCCACGCCTCCGTCTGCGCCTTCGTTGGGTCGACCTTGCGCGAAGGAGCCGGAGGCTCAGGGGGAGGCGACTTCTCCGCGGCCAGCACGCTGGTGGAGCCCAGCACCGCCAAGGAGATGGGAAACACACATTGTCGGAAAAGCGACATGGCCAGCACGCTGGCACGTCACACTGGCCGCCGGCAACGGACAACTACCATGACACCACATGGGTGGCGCCGACCCCACGCGTGAGCGGCGGCGGCCTCAGTCCCCGTCCAGCGGCGGCACCCAGGCCAGCGGGAGCACGCGTTCGGACCTGAAGGGCGCGCGCCGCTCGGTGCCGCCGAAGCGCAGCACCACCCCGCCCTCCACCTGCACCCGCCGGGGCACGGGCTCCGGCCCGCCCGTGGCGCGCGCGCTGGCCAGCGGGAAGAGCACGCGCAGCGGGGCACTCCCATCCGCCGCCAGGGGCGCCGCCACCTGCTGGGTGCCCACCGCCACGCGGCGCCCGTCCACCCGCAACGTGAAGTCCACCGCGGCCAGCGTGGCCGCGTCTGAAGCGGGGTTCGTCACCGCCAGGTCCAGGTCCAGGACGCCGGTGCCGTCCTGCCGGAAGTCCACCTGGAAGCCCACCACGCGCACCGCGTCTTCATAGGCCCGCGGCCGGAAGGGCACCGAGCCCAGACACCCGGACACGGCGAGCCCGCCTCCCAGCAGCCCCAGGATGACGGCGCGGCGTGAGCGCATCTCAGCCCCCCAGCAGCGGCTGGAGCGCCTCCACCGTCAGCGGCCAGCCCGCGCGCCGGGACAGGGACTCCAGCGCCTTGATGAACTCCGCCGCCGTCTGGAAGCGCCGCGCCCGGTCCGCGAACAGCGCCTTGCGCGCCACCTGCACCGCGTAGTCCGGCAGCTCCGGAGAGGACGTCAGCAGCGGCACCCGTGCGTCGCGCACCTTGTGCATCAGCTCCGCCTCGTGCTCGCCGACGAAGAGGCGGCGGCCGGACCACAGCTCCCAGAGGATGATGCCCACCGCGTACAGGTCCGTGCGCGCGTCCACCGGCAGGCCCAGCACCTGCTCCGGGCTCATGTAGGGCAGCGTGCCGCGCAGCGCGCCGGAGTCGCCGCGCATCAGCCCCTCCACCTCCGCCACGCCGAAGTCGGTGAGCTTCACGTCGCCGTTGATGCCCAGCAGCAGGTTGGCCGGATTCACGTCACGGTGGACGATGGTGGCGCCGTTCTCCCCCACCTTGGCCCGGTGGATGTAGTCCAGCGCCTTGAGCAGACACCAGGCGATGTAGCAGGCGGACTCGGGCGGCATGGCCGCACCGGCCTTCACCAGCAGCTCCTGCATGTAGCCCAGCGTCCGGCCGCTCACGAGCTCCTGCACCATCAGGTAGTCCGGCCCCGCCTTGAACAGGCGGTAGGTGCGGACGATGTTCGGATGGCGCAGGCGGACCGTCAGCTTCGCCTCGTCGACGAAGGCCTTGACGTAGGCAGTGTCGCTGCGAAACGACGGGTGCAGCCGCTTGATGACAATTTCGTCCGGTTCACCCGGTGAGCGCTGCGTGGTGACCCGGGCTCGCGCCTGGTACACCTCCGCCATGCCGCCCACCGCCAACCGGCCGACCACCTCGTAACCACCCAGGTCCGGAGCATCCGCCACGGCACAACATTACTGCGAATTTCCGTCCGCACCCACTATTCCGCCACCAGGTCGTGGAAGAGCGCTTCGTAGCGACGGCCGGATGCCCCCCAGGAGAAGTCCTTCTCCATGCCCCGGCGGCGGAACTCATCCAGGCGCGACGGGTCCGCATAGAGGGCCAGGGCGCGGCGGATGGCCGCCAGCAGGGCGGACTTGTGGAAGGCCTCGAAGAGGATGCCGTTTCCGTCCAGCCCTCCCTCCACCGTGTCCACCAACCCGCCGGTGGCCCGGACGATGGGCACCGTGCCGTAGCGCAGCGAATACATCTGGTTCAGGCCGCACGGCTCGTAGCGACTGGGCATGAGGAAGAAGTCCGCCCCCGCCTCCACCAGGTGGGAGAGCCCGGGGTCGAAGCCGATGTGCACGCCCACCTGCTTCGGGTAACGGGACTGCAACGCGAGCAGCCCTTCCTCCAGAGGCCCTTCGCCACTGCCCACGCCGACGACGCGGATGTCCGCGTGGAGCGCGGCCGGCAGGGCCTCCAGCAGCAGGTCCATGCCCTTCTGCCACGCCAGCCGGCTGACGAAGCCGAACACCGGCGCGGGGCCGTCCTCCAGCCCGAAGCGGGCCAGTAGCTCGCGCTTGCACACGGCCTTGCCGGACAGGTCCTTCAGTCCGTAGCGGGCCGGGAGGAAGGCGTCGTCCTCCGGGTTCCACTCGTGCGTGTCCACGCCGTTGAGGATGCCGTGGAGCCGGTGCGCGCGGTGGCGCAGCAGGCCGTCCAGCCCGTAGCCCTGCTCCGGCGTCTGGATTTCCCGTGCGTAGGTGGGGGACACGGTGGTGAGCGCGTCGGAGAAGACGAGCCCCGCCTTCAGGAAGTTCACCGTGTCGTGGAACTCCAGCCCGTCATGGGCGGTGAACAAGTCCCAGGGCAGCGCCAGGTCCCCCATCACGTCCTTGGGGAACTGCCCCTGGTAGGCCAGGTTGTGGATGGTGAAGACGCTCTTCGCGTGCGCCAGCGGCCCCGTCTGGAAGCCGCGCCGCAGCGCCACCGGCACCAGCCCCGTCTGCCAGTCGTTGGCGTGGATGATGTCCGGGATGAAGCGCAGCCGCTGCGCCGCCTGGAGCGCGCCCACGCTGAGATAGGCGAAGCGCCGGTGATTGTCGGCGAAGGCGCCCCCCGCGTCTCCGTAGAGGCCGTGGCGGTTGCCGAAGAGGAACGCGTTCTCCAGGAAGAGCACCTCCAGCCGCTCCGACACGCGGGCGGAGAGGATGGGGCCCGACAGCTCGCCGAAGGGGAAGCGCAGTAGCAGGGACTGGCCTGTGGGCTCCAGCCGCTCCGCGCCTCGCAGGTCGCGGTAGCGCGGGGTGATGACCTTGACGTCATGGCCCAGCGAGGCAAGCGCGGCGGGGAGGGCCCCGGCCACGTCCCCCAGGCCCCCCGTCTTGGAGAACGGGGCCACCTCCGAGGAGATGAAGAGGACATTCATGTGCGCACATTGACGTGTGTGCCGGATGAGTCAACCGCGAAGGTGCACACCTGCCGCGCCCCCTTTATGTTGCACCGCGTGATGATTCCTCCAGACCCCATCCAGCGCTTCGCGGAGCTCTTCGAGCGAGCGAAGCAGGCCATTGCGGTGGACCCCAACGCCATGGTGGTCGCCACCGTGGGGGATGACGGGCGCCCCAGCGCGCGCGTCGTCCTGCTCAAGGACTTCGATGCGCGCGGCTTCGTGTTCTACACGAACCACGAAAGCCGGAAGGGCCGCGAGGCCCGCGCGCATCCCTACGCGGCGCTCTGCTTCTACTGGCAGCCCTTGAATGAACAGGTGCGCGTGGAAGGCCGCGTGGAGCGCGTCACGGACGCGGAGGCGGACGCGTACTTCCAGAGCCGCGCCCGCGGCAGCCAGGTGGGCGCGTGGGCCAGCCTGCAGAGCCAGCCGCTGGCGACTCGCGAGGAGCTGGAGGCCCGCGTGGCGGAGGTGGAGCAGAAGTACGCCGGCCAGCCCGTGCCGCGCCCGCCGCACTGGTCCGGCTTCCGCGTGGTGCCGGACCGCATCGAGTTCTGGCACGCCCAGGAGAGCCGGCTCCACGACCGGCACGTCTACCTGCGCGAGGACGGCGGCTGGCGCACGCAGATGCTCTACCCATGAGGGCACGGCTACCAGGGCACTTCGGTCCCCTGGTAGTCGAAGAACCGGCCGCTGTGCTCCGGGTTCAGCCCGTCGATGACCCGCAGCATGCCGCGCACCGAATCCGGCGCCGGCAGCGTGGCGTCCGGGCCGCCCATGTCCGTCTGCACCCAACCGGGGTGGAGCAGCACGGTGACGAAGCCCTCCGGGCGCAGGTCCGTGGACATGGAGCGCACGGCCATGTTCAGCGCGGCCTTCGACATGCGGTACGCATAGGCCCCGCCGTCGGTGTTCGCCGCCAACGAGCCCATCCGCGAGGTGACGTGCGCCACCCGCCGCAAGGCGCCTTGCCGCAAGCCCGGCAGCATCGCGCTGGTGACACGCAGCGGCCCCAGGGCGTTGATGGTGAACGTGCGCGCCATGTCCGCGTAGTCCACGTCACCCAACGCGCACCACAAGCCGGAGACACCGGCGTTGTTGATGAGCACGTCCACGGGACCGGTACACACGTTGGTGGCGAACGCGCGCACGCTGTCGTCGTCTCCCACGTCCAGCGCATGGATGCGCAGGCGGTTGCCCGCCTTCTGTTTCAACGGCTCCAGCCGCCGTGCTCCCTCTGGCGACCTGACCCCGGCTTCGACGGTATCGCCCCGCAGCAGGAGCTGCTGGACGAATTCGAAACCAATCCCCCTGCTCGCTCCGGTGATGACGTAGCGCATGCATGGCATTAACGCGCTGAATGCCTTCCGCTGGCAAAACACGCGTGTTGACGACCAGGGAGTGCACGCTGGTAACCGGATGCACCACATGCCGAGGACAACTGGAATGAATGTCGCCGTCGTGGGAGGTGGGATTTCGGGGTTGGCCGTCGCGCATCATTTGCGCTCGCGCGGTACGGATGCCGTGCTTCTGGAGTCCTCCGCCCGACTTGGCGGCGCGGTGGGCACGCATGCGCTCGCCGGCTACCTGGTGGAGCAGGGGCCCAACAGCTTCCTGGACCGCGAGCCCGCAACGCGGGCGCTCGCGGCGGCGCTGAATCTGGAGGGGCGAATTCGCGCCGCGGACCCGGCGGCGAAGCGTCGCTATGTCTACACGCGGGGCAGACTCCGGTCGGTACCGGCCTCGCCGCCCGCGTTTCTCGCATCGGACATTCTGCCGCTCGGCGCGCGGTTGCGCGTCGCTGGCGAACTGTTCTCCCGCCGCGCGCCGGAGGGTGTGGACGAATCGCTGGCCGCCTTCGGCCGCCGCCACCTGGGACACAGGGCGACGCAGGTGCTGCTCGACGCGGTGCAGACGGGCATCTACGCGGGCGACGTGGAGCAGCTCAGCGTCGCGGCCACCTTCCCCATGCTGGTGAAGATGGAGCGCGAGCACCGCAGCCTCATCCTGGGCGCCATCCGCGCGCAGAAGGCTCAGCGCCAGGCGGCGCTCCCCGCGGGAACGGCGCCGAAGTTGAGCGGCGCGCTGAGCACGTTCGACGGCGGATTGCAGGTGCTCATCGACGCGCTCGCCGCATCGTTGGGTGACGCGGCGCACGTGGGCGCGCGCGTGGAGGGGCTGGCGCGCGAGGACGGCGGTTGGAGGCTCATCATCGAGGAGCACGGACGCCGCGCGGAACTGTCCGTGGCCCAGGTGGTACTGGCGGCGCCCGCGCATGCCACCGCGAAATTGCTACGCCCACTGGATGACGCGCTCGCCGCCCTGGTGGCGGGTATCGCCTATGCGCCCATCGCGGTGGTGCACCTGGGCTTCGACGCGGGGACACTTCCGGCGCCGGATGGCTTTGGGTTCCTGGTGCCAGCGGAGGAGCAGCGGCGGATGCTGGGCGCCATCCACGCGTCCACCACCTTTCCCTTCCGGGCCGAGGGCGGACGCGTGCTCTATTCCTGCATGGTGGGGGGCGCGCGTCAGCCAGGGCTGGTGGAACAGGACGAGGATGCATTGGCGGCGCTGGCGCGCGAGGAACTGAAGGCGCTGGCAGGCGTGACGGCGCGCCCCTCCTTCACGCGGGTGTTCCGCTGGCCGCTTGGCATTCCCCAGTACAACCTGGGACACCTGGAGCGCGTGGCCGCTATCGACGCGGCGCTGCAACGCTTGCCCGGCCTGCACCTCATCGGGAATGCGTACAAGGGCGTGGGCCTCAACGACTGCATCCGCAACGCGGCGCAACTCGCGGACGCCCTGGTCGCGGGGAACACCTCCCACGCCCCGTAGGAGCGGGCCTCACCCCGCACGACAACCCGCGCACGCGGCGCCAGCACACATTCGTGGCGCCCTTGCTCCCACCGGCTGACCTGGCATGTCAGCCCAAAGCCTCTCCACACAAACCAACACGCCAACCACAAATCAATACCAACCTCCCACCACCTTGACCAGACACCGCCACAAGACAACTCCACACTGCCTTGAGAAGGCAAACACCACCCGCTAGGCTTCAGACGCGAAACGACAGCCCTCTGCAACTGAAAGCGGATGACGGTGCACTGGTGACTCAACCCCTCTCAGGAGACAGCTCCGCCGCGAGGCGATTCCTTACCCGGCTGGGACCCCATTGGGCACGGCAGGCCGCGGTCAAGAACAAGGAGCCCAGCCTGACGGAGTTGCTGGAGCCCGCGAAGCCTGACTTCGCCGAGCGCCTTCTCCCCTTTCGGGACCACCCTACCTACCAGGGCCTCGACGAGGCGATGAAACGAAGGGTCCTGAGCTGCGGCTGGCTCATCTACAACGAGCGGGTTGTCAGGGTGGAGCTGGACGTCGTCAATCCGGTCTGCAACGACGTGCTCCTGAGCAAGCTGCCAGGAGCCACGAGCCAGGCGGCTCGGGAGTCCATGGCCCAGGCGCTGGTGGACGAGGCCTACCATATCCTCCTCGTCGTACGTGCCTGCCGGCTCACGCGCGAGCAGCGCGGACTCGAAGACCTGCGTCTTCCCGTGGTTGGCGTGGTGCGGCGGATGCATGCGAGACAGGCCTCCTGCGCGGAAGCATGGCAACGGGACCTGGTCCAGTTGATGACGGGCGTGGCCACGGAGATGTGCATCAGCCGCTATCTCTCGCTGCTGTCCACTGCCTCGGAAATCCAGGCATTCAACCGCGTCACCACGGCGCTCCACCAACAGGATGAAGCCTCACACGTCGACCTGTTCGGGACCCTGGCACGTGACGTGTTCAATGCCCTGGAGCCCGTGCAGCAAGAGTTCGTGCGTGAAATCCTTCCCTTGCCATGGCTCTGGTTCAGCGAAGGAGAAGCGGATGTCTGGCGTTCGGTGCTGCTGCAACTCGGCATCCCCCGCGCGGATGTGATGATGGACGACTGCATCGCCAACAAGCTCCTGAGCGCCAATGAACGGGCGATGACGGATGCCCAGAAGTTCTCGGAGGCGCTGGGCATCGACAACATCCATTGGGACCGCGCCGCCGCGTTGCTCTGAGCTTCGTTCGCGCCATGCCCCATTCCATCGCCAGCACCGTCCCGGAGGCAGGTCCACCGCTGGACGTCGTCGAACTCTTCGTCCGGCAGGCATCACGCACCCCACATCGGGTCGCGATATCGACGGGAACCGTCCAGCTCACCTATCAAGAGCTCGAGCGGCGCGCGCGGTCCCTGCACGCGCGGCTCGGGTTGCTCGGGGCAGTCCCCCAGACGCCGGTGGGCGTCTTCGCCGAGCGCACTCCCGAGGCGCTGGTAGCGGCGCTCGCCGTGCTCATGGCCGGCTGCGTCTACGTCCCCATCGATCCGGCATACCCCACCGAGCGCATCGACTACATGCTCCAGGACAGTGGCGCGCCGCTCGTTCTCGGGCCCCACACGCACCGCGACACCAGGAACCTCGCCGCGCGATTCCTCGCACTCGACGAGGAGAACGCGCCCCCCACCTCACTTCCAGAAGCCCGCCAGGCGCCACCCCATCCTGAGTCACTCGCCTACATCATCTACACGTCGGGCTCCACGGGACTCCCCAAGGGGGTGATGGTCGAGCACGGCGGGTTGCTCAACCTCGTCCTGGACCACGTCGCAGCGTTCGATGTCGTCCCCGAGGACCGGGTCCTGCTCGTCACGTCGCCGTCCTTCGACGCGTCGATGTTCCAGCTGTTCATCACCTGGGCGACAGGCGCCACCCTGCTCCTCCCCCCGGAGCACGTTGTCGCAGACCCCGATGCGATGGTCGGCTGGCTCAACGAACACCGGGCCACGCTCCTGTCCATGCCTCCCGCGTATTTGCATGCACTGGGCCGGCGGCCCATTCCTTCGGTGCGCCTGGTCAACACCGGAGGTGACGCCCCCATCGAGGAGGATGCCCTCCACTACGCACGGACGTGTCGCTATGTCAGTACGTACGGGCCCACCGAGACGACCATCTGCTCGGCCTATCACGAGGTCCACGCAGACGCGTCATTCCCAGAAGGCATCCCCCTGGGGCGTCCTGTCCGAAACGCCTCGATGTTCGTCCTCGATGAGGCGGGAGGCATCTGCCCACCGGGCCAGCTCGGAGAGCTCTGCATCGCCGGCCAGGGCGTCTCACGTGGCTATCACGCCCGCCCCGAGCTCACGGCGCAGAAGTTCGTTCCCCACCCGTACCACCCCGGCGCGCGGGCATACCGCACGGGCGACCTCGGCTATCAGCGGTCAGACGGCGTCTTCTTCTTCCGTGGGCGCGTGGACCGGCAGGTCAAGATTCGGGGTTATCGAGTGGAGCCCGAGGAGGTCGAGTCGCGGCTCCAGGCGCTCGAAGGCGTCGAGCGTGCCGTGGTGCTGCCCGTGGGCGCCAATGCCAGCTCGCGGAGGCTCGTCGCCCATGTGGTGGGACGTCCAGGGTTGGAGCCCGTGGCGCTCCGGCGCATGCTGGCTCGTGAGACGCCGGCGTACATGCTCCCCAGCCGGATTCACGTGCTGGATGCGTTTCCCCGGACGCCCAACGGAAAGATTGACCTTGCACGCCTGCAAGTGCTCGAGCCCCGAAGGTCCGCCTCCCATGGCGAGCCACGAACACCCGAGGAGGAACACCTGTGCGCGCTGCTCGAGGAAATCCTCGGGGTCAGCGTGGAGGCCGACCAGGGCTTCTTCGAGGTGGGCGGCGACAGCCTGAGCGCGGCCCGGTTCATCGTCGAGGCACGCGCGCGGCACCGCTACATGCTGCCGATACAGGCCTTGCTGCAAGGGGCCACGCTTCGAGCGCTCGCGCGAGCGCTGGTCACTGCGCCACAGGCACCCGCTCCGGAGGTGGCACGACTGCCAGAGGCGCCTGGATATCCCGCCTCGGACGCGCAGCGCCGGCTGTGGCTGGTGCACGAGGTAAATGGTGGCTCGGCGGCCTACAACCTCGTCCATGCGTGGTGGGTGGACGGAGAACTGGACGTCGCCCTGCTCCGCCGCGCCCTCGATCGGCTCATCCAGCGGCACGAAGCCCTGAGGACACGCTTCGACCTCAGGGACGGCGTACTGGTGCAATGCATCGAGCAGGAAGCTCGCGTCGACTGGCTGGAGCCCCAGGGGACGCCGGCCCCGGAGCTGTTCCTGGAGGCAGAGGCCGCCCACGCATTCTCTCTTCGCACAGGTCCGTTGGTCCGGGCCGCGGTCCTGGCCGTGGCCCCCCAAAGATGGCTCTTCACCCTCAACATCCACCACATCGTCTGTGATGGCTGGTCGATGGGTGTCATCACCCGGGAACTGGAGCACACGTATCGGGCACTGCGCGGCGGCGCCTCGCCTCCCGTCGTCCCGCTCCCCCTCCAGCTCCGCGACTTCACCGCGTGGCAGCGGCAACGCGTGGAGGGCCCCGCTGGACGCGATGCCGCGCACTACTGGCGCGCCCGACTGGCGGAGGAAGGGGGCTCGCCCCCGCTGGACCTGCCGCTGGACCGGCCCCGGCCCGCGCGCCCCACGCAGGCAGGGCGCGTACACCAGGTGCGCGTGCCCCCCGAGCAACTGCGCGCCCTGGAGAACCTGGCCCAGCGCACCCGGACGACCTTGTTCGTGGCGCTCACCGCCCTGGTCAAGCTGCTGCTGTACCGGGAGACACGGCAGAGTGACATCTCCCTCGGGGCCCCGCTGGCCGAGCGAGACCACCTGGACCTGGCGGAGCAGGTCGGGTTCTACGTCAACACCATCGTCCTGAGGACCCGGCTCGACGGACGGGAATCCTTCGTTCAACTCCTCGAGCGCGTCCGGCAGGGCAGCACCATGGCGCAGCACCATGGCCTCCTCCCCTTCGACCGGGTGGTCGAGGCGTCCGGGTTGCCTCGTGAGCCATCCCGCTCCCCCCTCTTTGACGTGATGATTGCGCTCCAGCAGGAGGAGCATCGCGCCCTGCGCCTGGCGGGGACCACCTGCACCCGCGTGGAGATTCCCCACCACACGAGCAAGTTCGACCTCAGCTTCGACTTCGTCCGGACCGGCGAAGCGCTGGTCATGGAGCTCGAATACGCCACGGATCTATTCGACGCGGACCGCATCGAGCGACTCGCGCAGCGCCAGCTCCAGCTCCTGGGCGAGGTCCTCTGCAAACCGGATGCACCCCTGGACGCGCTGCAGCCCCTGCCTCCGGCGGAGCAGACCTTCATCCTCGAGATGTTCGGGGGGCGCCGCCTTCCCACGCCCGCTCCCGACGGCCTGCTCGCCGGCTTCCGTCACGCCGTCGCGAAGGACGGAGGCCGCCCCGCGTTGCTCTGCGGCTCCAGGCGGCTCACCTACACGCAGGTCGCGGACGAGGCGCACAGGCTCGCGGAGGAGCTCGGCGCCCGGCTCGCGAAGGCCGGCTGGCCCGAGCGGCCCGTCGCGGTGATGCTGGAGCGCTCGGAAGCCTTCTTCGTCGTTGTCCTGGGCATCCTCGAGCTGGGCCAGGCATACCTTCCCATCGACCCCGGACTCCCGCCGGACCGAATCCGACTGCTCCTGCGTGACAGCAGCTGCGCGGTGTTCGTCACGCGAGCCTCGCTGCTCGCCGGCCCTTGCCCCGAAGGCATCGAGCTCGTCGACCTGGATACGCAGGGCCCCGTCGCGCCACCCGGGCGGCGAGAGGAGCGGCCTCCGCGAGGAGCCAGTCCGCTGGCCTATTGCATCTACACCTCGGGCTCCACGGGGCAGCCCAAGGCCGTCGGTGTGACGCGGGACAACTTGAGCAACGCCGTGGCGGTGTGGCGCCAGGACTACGGGCTCGTTCGCCCTGTCGTCCTGCAGTTGGCGAACTTCGCCTTCGACGTGTCGGTGGGGGACCTCGGACGCTCCCTGCTCATCGGCGGCACGCTGGTCATCGCCACGGACGAGGAACGCGTGAGTCCCGAGCGCATCCTGTCGCTCATCGAACGCCACCGGGTGACGTTCCTCGAGACAACCCCCGTGGTGGCGAATGCCATCCGGGTGCACCTCGAAGTCATGGACCAGCCGCCCCCTCCGCTGGACCTTCTGGTGGTGGGCTCGGACACCTGGCGGATGGGAGACCTGCGCGCCCTGCGCCGTCGCCTCCACGCCAGCACGCGGCTGGTCAACAGCTACGGGACGACAGAGACCACGATTGACAGCAGCTTCTTCGAGCTCGACGCCACGGCTTCGGGAAGCCCCATGAGCGACGACGCCATGGCCCCCATCGGACGCCCGATGACGCACGTGGAGTTCCTCGTCGTCGACCCCGCGGGCCGGATGCTGGGCATCGGGACACCGGGCGAGCTGTGCATCGCGGGGCCGTCGGTGTCCCTGGGGTACCTCGGCCGGCCGGACCTCACGGCGGAACGCTTCGTCCCGCACCCGCGCCACCCAGGTGAGCGCATGTACAGGACAGGAGACCTGGGCGTCCTCCGGGGAGACGGCAACGTCGCCCTGCTCGGACGCGCGGACCAGCAAGTCAAGGTCCGGGGCTACCGGGTCGAGCTGGGAGAGATAGAGCGCGTGCTCCTCCAGCACCCGGACGTCCACGCGGGGGTCGTCCTGTTGCTGGGCAGCGGAGCCCAAGCCACCCTGGTGGGCTGCGTCATCGGCGTGCCCGAAGAGGCGCTGGCGGGACTCGAGTCCTGGCTGGCGGCACGGTTGCCACACTACATGGTGCCCACGCAGTGGCTGGCGCAGGAGTCCTTCCCGGCCAGCGCCAATGGCAAGGTGGACCGGCGCGCGCTCCAGGCGGCTGCTGCGCATGCGCGGCGCGCGCGTCAGGCGCAGGTGATGCCGAGCACTCCGCTTCAGCAGGTCCTGCTCGAAGGCTGGCGCGAAGTCCTGCCGCAAGTGCGGAGCCTGAGTGTCACGGACTCCTTCTTCAGCCTGGGGGGCGACTCCATCCAGGCCATCCAGCTCGTGCTGGCGCTCCGCCGCCGCGGACTGGAGCTCAGCGCCGCGGAGCTGTTCCGCCACCCCACCATCGAGAGCTGCGGCGCCTACCTCGAGACCAGGCAAGGCCAGCCGGCGCGGGCGCTCGACCTGGCGGCGTCCGAGGTCGACGCGGTGGTGCGCCAGCGGCTGCTGCGCCCGGGAGACCAGGAACTCTACCCGGCCACGGCGGTGCAGGTCCTCATGCTCGAGGCCCATGCGCACCACCGCCCCGTGGACGCCGTCTACCTCGGTTACACCGTCTGGGAGTTCGAAGACGAACGGCTGGAGCTGGCCATCCTGCGCGAGGCCCTGCTGCGCCAGCTCTCGCGCCACGGCGCGCTCCGCACGACCTTCACGCGCGACACCGATGGCCGGTGGTACCAGCGGGTCCGGCCCGTAGCGGCGGTGGAGCTCGCGGAGCTCGACCTGTCGGACCGGCCTCGCTCCGCCCAGGACGCCGACCTCGACGAGCGCGCCCAGAGGGAGCTGGCGCGGGACATTCTCGCCGACGTCGATGCTCCCGCCTGCCGGATTCTCCTGGTGAGACGCGGACCAGGGGCTTGCGCGCTGCTCATGACGACGCACCACGCCGTGGATGACGGCTGGGGATTGACGGCCTTCGAGAATGCCCTGCTCCAGGACTACGCGGCGCTGCGCCGCGGCGTGGCGCTTCCCGTCCCGCCACCGCTTCCAACGGGACGCCAGCTCGTCGCGCTGGAGGCAGAGCGGCTGCGCGACGAGCGCGCACGCGCGTATTGGGCAGACATCCTCCAGCGGCTGCCACCTCCGCCCTACGCCACCCGCGCTCCCGTCCCTCCGTCCCGCTCCCGCTTCGAGGGCTTCTCGCTCACCGTCCCCCCAGCCACGCAAGCGCGGGCGGCGCAGAGGGCGCAAGACGCGGGAAGCTCCCTCAAGGCGCTCTACCTGTCCGCGCTGCTCCACGCACTCGCCGAGGAGGCGCGCACCGACACGTCGAGCGCCTGGGTGGTGATGAACGGACGCTCGGAACGCCTCGATGCCGCGTTGGACGCGGTAGGCCTCTTCTGGAGCCTCGTCCCCGTCATCGGAAGCAACGTGGGCACTCCGCGGACACGCCTCAAGGCGATGGATGAACAGCTCCGTCAAGCGGAGCTGCACGGCGCATGGTTCTTCCCGGACCTCTTTGGGGACTGCCTGGGCGCGGGCTTCCCCGTCTGCTTCAACTTCACGCACTTCTGGAACGAACAGCCCTCCCCTGAGGGGGTCCGCGTGGCCGCGCGGCACATGCACAACGTGTGGCACTTCCCTTTGACTGTCACGCTCTCGCTGAACTCCACATCCGGCACCGCGACGCTCCACGTCATGCATGACGCCACGTCGCTGTCCCGGCCCCATATCGACGCGCTCCTGGAGCGGGTGCTCCAGGCTCTCGCCGACCGGGAGTCCTCGCCATGAAGGTGATACGCGCCCTCCTCTCCTCGGATGCCGTCACGGCCCACATCCGGCAGGCCTATTCCCTGGCGGAACCCATCCAGGCGCAGCTCCTGGCCACCGGGGACAATGACTCCTATTTGATTGAGTCTGCCGGCTGGCGCGGGGTGTGCCGTGTCTACTCACTCCGGCTCCAACCGGGCTTCAGCCACGATGAGCGCCGGTGCGAGCTGGCCTGGCTCCTCCACCTCGCCGAGCGAGGCGTCCGCGTGTCCACGCCCGTGCCACGGCGGGATGGCGCGCTGCTCGGCAGGCTCGACGCCCCGGAGGGAATGCGAGACCTCGCCCTGTTCACCTGGGCGGAGGGAGAAAGCGCCGCGTTCTCCAACCTGGAGGGGATGGAGCGCTTCGGACAGCGGCTCGCCGAGCTGCACCTGGCCTCGATGCGCTTTCAGACGCGCCTCCCCCGCATGGCCATTGACCGGAAGCGGCTGGTGGACACGCCCCTGGAGCGAATCACGGGCCTCCTCCAGGAGCTCCGGCTGGAACCGGAGCTGGCGCGGCTGCAGGCGCTCGCCGAGCCCATCCGGCGCCGGCTGGATTCCTTCCCATCCGATGAGGCGAGCCACGGCTTCATCCATGGAGACTGCAACGGTGAGAACCACCACCTCACCCCAGACGGGCAGGTGGTGTTCTTCGACATGGACCTGAGCGGCCCGGGTTGGTTTGCCTACGACCCGGCGGTGTTGCTGTGGACGATGCGCCGGGCCGGCGTCCCCGCGCCCGACATCGTGGAGAGTGGAGCCCGGTGTATCGCGGGCTACCAGCGGGTCCGCCCCCTTGCGTCCTGGGAGTTGGAGGCCCTGGATGACCTGGTGCTGGCGCGCCACTTCTGGGTCATGGGCGAGCACATCGTCGACATCCCCAGCCTGGGCGCTCTCAGGGTCGGCCCCAGCTACTGGCGGCTGGCCATCACCCGAATCCTCGAATGGCAACAAACGCCCCTCGTCCCCTTGATTCGCGAGCGGCTCTCGCGGGAAGGCGCTCCATGAACGACCCAGTGAATACCGAAGCGACAGCGCACCAGACCGAAGCGTTCCGAAGGGAGGGCTACGTCGTCATCGAGCAGGCATTGAGCGACGACTTCCTTGACGTGCTGCGCGCTGACTTCGAGCAGGCGTTGCACGCGAAGGTCGCACGCTTCGACCTGAAGCCCGCGCCCCGGGATGCGCGCTGCGAGGCGAACGACGGCGTTCTGAATGACTTCCAGCCCGACGGCGGCAACCACGACTTCAACCGCTGGAACATGCACCTGCCATCCCGGCGCCCGTACTTCGAGGCCATGCTGGTTGACAACCCTCGAATCACCGGCGTCATCGACCAACTGCTGGGACCGGACTGGGTCTACTACATCATCGCGTCCGACACGCCCTTTCCGAACGCGGGCTTCCAGACGGCCCATCAGGACTACACGCGCTTCAGCATCGCCATCAACATCCCGCTCGTCGACGTCACGCCCGACAACGGGCCGATGGAGGTCTGGCCCGGAACGCACCAGCCACCGTCGGAGGGACGGCTCGCGCCGTTCACCACCGGGGCACACCGCATCGACGAGCCCACGCTGAAGTCGCTTGTCCGGCGGATTCCGTCACGCAAGCTGGTGATGCGCCGCGGCGCCGTGCTGATTCGCGACCACCGCATGGTCCACCGAGGCACACCGAACCTGGCGGACGCGCCCCGGTACATGCTCTCGCTGTACTGCATCGCCGCGGAGCAGGTACCCTACCGGCTCCTGTCCGACGCCGGCGCCACGCTGGCGCTGAGCCTGCGCCGGATGGGGCGGGGAAGCGGCGCCGCCGTCCGGCATCGCCGCCTCTTCGACCTGGGCGCCGTCCTGGGGCGCGTGGTCGAGGAGTGCAGCCTGAGCGACCGGGACTACCGCCGCACCTTCTCCGCGGAGCTCTGGGCCAGCCTGGGTCCACGCGCCCGTCACCACCTCCGGTTCGCGCGGGTCCAGGGCGAGGACCGGGTCCGTGGCCAGGGCGACCTGAAGGGGAGCGGGGCATTCCTCAAGCGCTACGCCCAGTCCATTTCCGAGGCCCTCCAGCGACCCGACGGGCGCCCGCGGCTCCCTGACCACTACGCGGAAGGACGGCCTGGAACGGACGCACCTTGAGGCCCATGCCTCTCCGCCCGTGGGCACACCTCAGCCCTGGCGGACAAGCACCTCGTTCCCCATGAAGAGCGCGTCCATGTCGACGGCGGCGAAGAAGTCCCGGCACTGCGCCCGGGTCGCGAAGATGGGGCTGCCGCCTGCGTTGAGCGACGTGTTCAGGAGCATCGGCAGGCCCGTGTGCTGCTGGAACCGCTCCACCAGCCGCCGGGCGGAGGTCGGCGCATCTCGCCCCACCGTCTGGACCCGGCAGGTGCCGTCCTGGTGGACGATGGCGGGAATCTCCCGCTGGCGCTCAGGGCGCGTGGGCACCGAACGAAGCATGTAGCGGCTCTCCTCCGCCAGGTCGAACCACTCGGGCGTCCGCTCCAGCAGCACGGTGGCGCCGTAGGGCCGCCACGTCTCACGGTGCTTGACGCGGAAGTTGAGCCGGTCCTTTCCATCATGCTGCCGCGGGTCCATGAAGATGGAGCGGTTGCCCAGCGCGCGCGGTCCCACCTCGCCCCGCCCCTGGAACCAGCCCACAATCTTCCCCTGGGCCAGCAACTCCACCGCCTGCGCGATGGTGCTCTCCGTGGGAGCGTCCTCGCAGTCGTCCTCCTGCCAGTAGGGAAAGCCCTCGGTGGAGAAGCGCGGCAGTCCGAGCTGGATGCGGAGCAGCTCCAGGCACCCCAGCGACAGCCCCCCGTCATACCCATGGGGAGGAACGACCAGCCGGGGATAGCGGAGGAACAGCTCCTGGTTGATGACGACGTTCTGCGCACAGCCCCCCGCGTACGCAATGGCCATGTCCGGGCGCGCGAAGCGCGCGAAGTGCGCCTGCGTGTGAGCCGCCAGCAACGCGTGGACGGTCGACAGCCAGTCCCGGAAGCTCGGGTTGTCGAACTGGAAGAAGTCCGGGGTTTCGATGGGGACCCTGCCGCGCCAGGGGACCTTGTCGGTGAAGTCATACAGGCGCTCTCCAAGCGCCTCGACGTCGACCGAACGAACGAAGTCCTGGTCCACCTCGCCATACGCCTGCGCGCCCATGACCTTCCCGGCCAGGTCGCTCTCGTTTCCCGGGGTGGCGCTCAACTTCATCAGCTCCCCGATGCGCTCGAGGAGCCGCCCGAAGGAGCGCGTGGCGTTGTGGTGGACGAGCTCCGGGTTCCGCGCTCCCGGGCGGGCGATGACCGTCTTGCGTGCCTCGTTGTCTCCCCGGCCGTCAATGGCGAAGCCCAGCTCCAGTTCAGCCGTGTCGGCCACGGGCCAGGTGCTCAAGATGTGCGCGTAATGATGGTCCACGCAGTACGTGGGGGCGCTCCCCAGCTCCGCCACGGGGGAGACCTTCTTCCAGAGTTCGCCCAGCTTGCACGCGCCGAGCCCATTGCGGTCCCCATCCGAGAAGGCAATCCCATCCAACCGGGTGACGCCCCAGCGCTCGCACATCTCCCGGACGAACGAGAGCGCCGAGCGATGGTGCTTGATGCCCGTGAGCCGCTCGGACTTCGCATAGCGGACCCGGCCATCCACCGAGAGGGCAACGTTGCTGTCGTGAAGACCAATATAGACGCCAAGTAGGTTCATCGTGCCGTAGCCCCTGTCGGGAAAACCCCACATCGCTGGAGCAGCGCGCGCGGAGCACGCGCCGAGGAAAGCGGCCTGACACCGGCCCAGCGGGCCACCTCGGCCTCGATGACGCTCGCCTGGGCCTGGCCTGAGGGAAACCGCAGACGCAGCGGATCCGAGAGAGGCGCCTGCGGCTCGAACGTCAAGAACCGGCGGTAGAAGCCACCCATGATGGCGTAGTCCCACGTCCGCGTCCCCGAGGCGATGCCGTGGAGCACCGAGGCCGTCACCAGGGAATGGACCGTGGCCAGCGAGCTGGCGCCCCGCGCCATCCGCGGAGGGCTCGCCGTGAAGTCGATACACCAGGACAGCCGCTCGTCCGGGAACACGACCTCGAGCTGCTGGACGACGCCATGTTGCTGGTGAAGGCGCCAGCACGTCGCGTCGGCTTCCTCCAGGAAGCGTGGCAACTCGACGTCCATCACTCGCTCCACGGAGGCGCGGATGGCCGCCGCTTCATCCGGTGCGCAGGGCCCATCCACCAGGCGCCCATCGAAGTCCACCGGACGGTAGTCCAGGGACACGCGGGCCTCCGGGAGCCGCCGCACGAAGGAGGCGCCTCCCGCGTCGAGGCGAAACCCTGCCGCTCCGAACTCCAGCACGTCCCCCGGGTCCATGGGGAACACCGCACAGTCCCCCCGGGCCCGCTTCACGTCCACGCAGAAGCGCGCGCGGGACACGGGGAACACCACCTGGTTCAGCCACGAGGAGATGCCACAGTAGCGAAACCCATTGGCGCCCGGAACGACTGCCCGCGGCTCGAGCGCCGCCACGTGCCCGAGCAGCTCGGCATAGCGCTGGACTGGAAACGCGACCGGCCTGTTCCACTGGAAGTCCACCTCCAGCATCGGCTGCCAGGAGGCCAGAAACACGTCGAGCGTCGGAGCGACCTGCCGGACCGCCGCCACGGCCGACGCATCCAGCACGGTATCCACGGCGTTGAAGCAGGTGCCCGTCTCGTCCTGAATCACCAGGCCGAACTCACGCACCGGCGCCCGCGACGGGGTCGTCACGAAGCGCGTGCCCCCCACGAAGAACTCCGTGAGCGGAGCCAGCGCATGGACCTCCTCGAAGCCGAGCGCCCGCAACGACTTCTCGAGCAACGGGTCCTGGGGAACGACGACCTGAACCTGGCGGGGCAGGTGCGCGAGGCTCCGGATGTCGAAGTGGTCGAGATGCCGATGCGAGATGACCAGCACATCGAGAGGAGGGAGCCGTGCGTGCAGCACCTCCCGGGCGGGATGGACGTGGAACAGTCCTTCCTGGTGAGGATCCCACAGGACAGGGTCCATCAGGACGCGGCAGTCCGCCGTCTCGATGAGGAGCGATGCGTGCCCGATGAGCGTCAGCCTCATGAAGGCAGCCCTCCGCGCCCAGGAAAGGCGTCCGGCGGGAGCTCCTTCTGGTTGACCTGGAGGTCCCAGTACCGCGCGTAACGGCCTCCTCGTCCAAGGAGCTCCTCGTGCGAGCCCGACTCGGCAATCCGTCCGCGTTCGAGCACGTGGATTCGGTGCGCGTCCCGGACCGCCGACAGGCGGTGGGCGACGACGATGACGGTGCGACCCGCCAGGACCTCGGACCAGGCGCGCAACAGTTGGGCCTCCGTCACGGCGTCCAGCGAGGAGGTCACCTCGTCAAGGATGAGGATGGGCCTGCGCAGCAGCAGGGCGCGGGCAATGCCGATGCGCTGGCGCTGCCCACCCGAGAGCTTCTGACCCAGCTCGCCGGTGTGCGACGCATAGCCCTGGGGTAGCTGCATGATGAATTCATGCGCCCCCGCCCTCTGAGCGGCCTCCTGGATGGCCTCGAGCCCCACGTCCGGCATGCCGAAGGCGATGTTGTCCCGGATGCTGCCATTGAAGAGGAAGATGTCCTGCCCGACATAGGCGATGGCCCGCCGGACGTCGCCTCGCCGCAGCCCCGCGATGTCCTGCTCATCCAGCAGGATGTGGCCCGCGTCCGCATCATGGAAGCGCAGCAGGAGCTTGGCGAGCGTGCTCTTGCCCGAACCCGTCTCCCCGACGAAGGCGGTCATCTTCCCCGCCGGGATATCCACCGAGAACCCGTCGAGCACCGGCAGGCCCGGGTGATACCCGAAGCGAACGTCCTCCACGCGGATGGCGCCACGAACGGCGCCCGCGTCCAGCGCGGCACCCTCGTCCCGGCGCTCGCGGGGCAGCTCAAAGGCCTTGAACACACGGCTGAGCGAGGCCAGCGTCGACAAGATGTGCGGAAAGTCGCGGGCCACGCTGAGCATCGGCAGGGACAAGGAGGTGCTCAGGATGACCAGCGAGACATAGGTGCCCGGCGTGAGATGCCCCCTGGACGCATGGAACCCCGCCGCCAGCGCGGTCACCATGCGGAGCGTGTTCGCCGCGGCGAGCACCACCGGGTTGTATGAGGAATGAATTTGGGTCGCCGCGTCCTGCTCCCCCCGGAAGCCCACGCTCGCCTCATCCACCCATCGGGCCGCCATCCGCTCGGCGCCGAAGGCGCGGATGGTGGGAATCCCATCGATGTTGTTGTTGAGCACGCCCTGAAGCACGCCGGCCTGCTGCCGCAGCGCGGCGTACCGGGGGCGGATGCGCTTCTCCAGCGACTGCGCCAGGAGCAGCAGGGCGGGCATCGGCACTGCGGCCAGGCCCGCGAACCCGGGGCTGACCAGGAAGAAGCCCACCGTGCTGCACGTGGCATAGGCGACCTCGTTCCAGACGCCCCACGTCGAGGAGAAGAGCAACTCGATTCGGTTGAGATCCTCGTTGAGCAGGGTCAGGTAGTTCCCGCGGCTGGTGTCGGCGAACGCCTTCAATTCAAGGCTCTGGACATGCTCGTACAGACGCAGCCGCAGGTCATGGGTGATGCGGTGCGCGGCGCGCATCCAGAGGATTCGGGAGACGTACTCGAAGAACGAGCAGCCGGCGATCAGCGCCACCAACCCCGCCGCGACCTTCCCCAGTCCGAGCCGCCCGATGGGCAATCGCCGCCCGAACAACATCACCCGGTGCGGAGAGAGCAACGAATCCGTGAGCACCCCTACCAGTGCCACGTAGCCCACCTGCATCGCCCTGCTGACCACCGTGGCGGCCATGGCGAGCAACAACATGCGGTGATAGGGCCGCGAGGCCTTCAGCAACTCTCGGAGCGCATGGTCACGTTGAGTCCGGGTCTCGTCCTCGACGTCGTCGTCCGCCGCGTGGATGACCGCGGCGCTGGTACCGAGCAACGCGCCAATCCCTCCCCACACGGACCAGCGGGGAAAGATGCGCATCGCCGACCCGACCACGGAGTGCACGACATACCCACTGGCGCTCACCGCGAGCGCCACGACCAGGACACGGATGCGTGGGGGCGCGTTGCGCGTGGACTCCAGCGCACGCGAGTCCGTGTCCGGAGCGATATCCTCCAGCGCCTCGCGAATGGCCGCGTCAACGAGGTCGGCGATGTGCTCGGCGCGCAGGCCCGCTGCGTGCTCGACTCGCACGCGCCCCGTCCAGGAGTTGGCTTGCGCGGAAAGAATGTCACAGCGCTGGCGCAGGTAGAGCTGCGCCTTCCGCGCCAACGCGCGATTCCGGTGGAGAACGGGCGTGTCCCATAGGCTCCATTCCGGAGCAATGACATAGGCCGAGGTGACGTAGTTGCGCACGAGCCGGTCCAACCCCTGTCAAGATGGAGCAAGGAAGGCGCGTCCCTGCGAAAGCCTCACAGGGACAGCGTCCACACGACCTCGCACAGTCCTGACTAGCCGGAGGACTTCGCGCCCCCTGCCTGCGAGACCGCGCCTGCCGACTCCACCTCCTGCTTCTGCGTCCTCTCCAGCTCCTGCTGAGCATCCTCAATGCTCTTCACGGCGGAGACCAATGCCTTGCGAGCGGCGTTCTGGATGTAGGGACGCGACACGAGCGCCGCGACACCACCGGCGACGAAAAGAACCAGCGGACCCATCATAACCTCACTTTCACGCGAATCAGCAAAAACCACGAACCTGACAACCCATCCTGTCCAGCAAGACCACACAACAAACACACCACGACAAACCACTGCTCACGGGATGACTCTCATCATCCCCTTGAGCAGAAGTTGATCCAGCAGCCCCCGTTCGGAGAGCGAGCACCCGGCGAGCAGGGGCCCATAGGCATGCGGTTGCGACAAGCGCTCCAGCAGCGCCGAGTTCGGACGATTCCAGAGGATGCGGACGGTATCCTGATGGTCCCCGTCCTCGAAGTAGAAGCGAAGGCACGGGCTGGGGCGTCCGAAGCGTGGGGCGACCTCGTGCGCGTGCCGCTCCGGCGACTCCCAGTAGGGGCCGTGGTCGAATGCCTGGGGCCGAGCGTCCAGCTTGTCCTCGGCGGAGTCAGCGATGGGGTGCTCCAACGTGACGCTCTGGCGGAACTTCACATTGGGCATCAACTGCACGAGCGCGTCATCCGCGGGCCGCAGGCGCTGCAACTGAGCGAAACTCGTCCGCCAGGCGCCCGTCTCGCTCAGCGCCTCTACCGCATCGTTCCCCTGGCTGATGACATGCAACAGGTCCTCATCCAGAGAACCATTGACCAGGTAATGGAAGGTTGCGTTCCGGACCTCGAACGTCGCCCGCTCGCTGCGCTCACGCCAGTAGACGCTGCCGGGGTGGGCCAGGGAAATCTCGTTGTACCACTGGTCGATGGCGAGCGAGAACACCTGCGCCTGTTTGCGCAGCATCTGGTCATAGTCATGCCAGAGGTCCTCACGATGCTGCTCGGGCATGGCCTCGTCGAAGGCAGCCCGCACGAGCACCGCCGCCGCGGCCGTGTGGTGCAGGGCGAAGTGGACGCCCGTGGAGAACAACGGGTCCACAAAGAAGGCAGCGTCGCCCACGCGAATCTCACGATTCTCCCAGGAGCACATCTGGTGGCTGATTCGCGAGTAGTTGGCCGTTGTCCTGAACTCATCGTAGATGAGCTCGGCGTCCGCCACGAGGTCGCAAAGGAAGGGCACCTTCCGGGCGGTCTCCATGAACACGGAGGGGGACATGTAATCGCGCTTGCTCTTCAGGCCCCGGGGGTCGGTGACCAACCCGAGCGAGTGGACGACCTCCCTCCTGCCGTCCACCTCGAGCGGGATGGGGATGTACCAGAACCACCCGTCCTCGAACGCGAAGCTTCCTATCGGCGATACGCCGGACTCGCGGAAGATGTTCCAGTCCCCCGGGAGCGACTGCGCGGGCTTGCCCTTGCGGATGTAGCTCCAGATAGCGATGTTGCGGTAGGACGACAGGAATTCGCGCGGCCCCCCAAGGGATGTCACCGAGTAGCGGCCCGAGGCATTGACGAACACCTTGCAGCGGGCACTGCCCTTCTCCCCCAGGTCGACCTCCGTGAAGCCGTCGCGGCGGTAGACCTGCTTGACGGGCGTCCCCTCGAAGACCTCCGCCCCGTTCTCCTCCGCATGACGCAAGAGGATGTCGTCGAGCTCCGCCCGGTTGGCATGGAATGCCCAGCGGCGGTACCCATCCCGTTCGTAGGCTTTGTGTTCGAAGAAGGTGGACCAGGGGCGCACCGCGTCCCATGAGTAGTACCCACCGCCCTTCTTGATCCAACAGTCGCTGGACAGCACGCGCCCGAGCGCCCCGCTCTCCTGCAGTGAGGAAACCGCGGAGGGGACAAAGGACTCTCCGATGTGCTCACGAGGAAATCGCTCAGATTCGAAGATGGCCACCGAGAGGCCGGGGTCCTTCCGCAGACGCGCGGCGAGCGTGGCTCCCGCGGGTCCTCCGCCCATGACAATCACATCATACAGCTTGCCTTCCCAGGCTCCGCTCATGAGCAACTCCATGCACCGAACACATCCATTGGATTGAAGAGGGCGCACCGGAAACAAGAGCGCTCACGCACAGGAGCGCCCCTGACCACCGTGCGCCTGCACGATTGACCACACTTCTTCTTCCGTCAGTGTCGACGCCGCGGACTTGGCCCTCCGGAGGATCTCCTCGCAGAGCTGCTCATTCTCTTGCAGGCCACGCACCATCAGCCAATACCTGACGCCGCTCATCCCGCTCATCGGCCCGAGTTCGAGCTGCTGGCGCCGGCCAAACTCACCAGCGGGAACGGATGAATAGATGTGGTCGGCAAGCCAATCATCCCCCCGCTCGAGCGCCTTGATGATGGCGGCCGAATGAACGCCCGTGGCAGTGCGAAACGCATCCTCCCCCACCAGCGGATAGTTCCGCGGAATCGGAACCCGGCAGACCTGGGCAAGCGTGAGGACGTAGTCCACGAGCCGCGTGAGGTCCTGGTCAATCCACCCCAGGAGCTTGAGATTGAGCAGCAGCAACTCCACGGGGGCATTGCCCGTGCGCTCGCCGATTCCCAGCCCACAACCATGGACTCGCGTCGCTCCCGCCTCCAGGGCCACGAGCGCGTTGATCAACGCCAACCCTCGGTCGTTGTGACCATGCCACTCGACCTTCACCGGACTGCCGAGCCGCTCCACCAGGTCCCGTGTCCACCGCACCAGGGCGCGGGTTCCGGCTGGCGTCGCATGCCCCACGGTGTCGCAGAGCACCAGCCGGGAAGCGCCATGCTCCACCGCGGCGCGGAAGAGGAGCTCGAGCGTCTCCGGCGTGGAGCGGGTGGTGTCCTCGGTGATGAACGCGACCTCCAGCCCCTGACGCACGGCGAAGTCGATGGCCGCCGTCGAGGAACGCAGAATGAAGTCCAGGTCCCATGCCTCAGCGCACTGGCGTAGGGGGGACGAGCCAATGAACGTATGCACCACGATGGGCTGCCCCGCCCGCTGCACCGCCTCGACAATGGGGACGATGTCGCTGTGCAGCGTCCGCGCCGCACAGTTGGGCTCGAGCCGCAGCGCCTCCTCCCGGATGTGGCGCGCCAGCGTCACGACCTCCTCGAGCGCCCACGGCCCCGCCGCGGGCATACCGAGGCTCACCGCGCTCACCCCGATGTGTTGCATCAACTCGAGCAGGCCGCGCTTCTCTTCCACCGTGGGGCTGGTGACGGCCGTCGCCTGCATCCCATCCCGGAGCGTCTCATCGTTGATCTCGACTGGGAATGCAGGGCTCGGGGCGGCCCCCCTTCCATTCCAGTCGTGGATGAACTCGGAATGAGAAACAGTCCTGGCCGGGTCGCGCATGGAAATGCCTTGCCCTCAGCGGTTTCGAATGACCTGCGGGTTCGCGGCAACAAATCCTGGCACCAAGAAAAGACCACCCCCAACCGGAAGACCAGAACCCAATAGACTCACATCGCGACGACATACACATGTCAGACAACTTCACACCTTGCCGCGCCCTCGGGATTCCCGGATTCTCTCTGTCAACATGGCAAGAATTGCGGTCATCCCTGGTGATGGCATTGGAATCGAAGTAACCCGAGAGGTCATGCGCATCCTGCAAGTGCTCGACGCGGAAATGCGGCTCGGGCTCTCACTGGAGGCGTTTGACTTTGGCGCGGAGCGCTTCCTGAGGACAGGGGTGGGGCTGCCCCCGGGCCAGATGGATGTCTTCCGCACCGAGTTCGATGCCATCCTCCTGGGCGCGATGGGGGACCCGCGCGTGCCAGACAATGCGCATGCGAGGGAAATCCTGCTGGGCCTGCGCTTCGGGCTCGACCTCTACGTCAATTTCCGGCCCTGCTCTCCGCTGGCGGAGCGCCTCTCCCCGCTCAAGGGCAAGGGACCGCAAGAGATTGACATGACAATCTTCCGCGAGAACACGGAGGGCATCTACGGCGCCATCGGCGGGAGCTTCAAGCGGGGCACACTCGACGAGGTCGCCATTGCCGAGGAAATCCATACCCGCAAGGGGGTGGAGCGAATCATCCGCGCCGCGTTCAAGTGGGCCAGCGCCCATGGCAAGCGGCACGTAGCGCTGGGGGACAAGTCCAATGCCATTGCCGCCCACGGCCTCTGGCTGCGGACCTTTCGTGAGGTCGCCGCCGAATACCCGCAGATTGAGGCGCGGCACTACTACGTGGATGCCTTGGCGCTCCAGATGGTGACACGGCCGGAGTCCCTCCAGGTCATCGTGACGACCAATCTCTTCGGCGACATTCTGACGGACCTGGGCGCGGCCCTGAGCGGTGGGCTTGGCGTTGCGCCCTCCGCCAACCTCAATCCGGACTCCACGCCGCTCTTCGAACCCGTGCATGGCTCGGCACCCGAGCTCACCGGCAAGGGGCTGGCCAACCCCGCGGCCATGGTGCTGAGCGCGGCCCTGATGCTCGAGCACCTCGGTCAGGCTGGGGCCGCCCGGCGTCTGAGCACGGCCGTTCAGCAGACGGTGGCGGAGGGCCAGTGCACGCGCGACGTGGGGGGAACGCTCTCCACGACGGAGGCGGCCGACGCCATCCTGGACCGGATGCTCCAGGGACTCCGGCGGACCCGCACGTAGGGGCGGATTGCCCTGCCGCGTGAGGCTGGTGAGCGGAACGCCATCCTCTTGAGGGGACGCCAGCGCGTCCCAAGAAAGGCGCTGCACATGAACACCCGACCCATGACCCTGACGCAGAAAATCCTGGCCCACCATGCCCGGCGCCTCGATCGCCCCTGGGTCCAGGCGGGAGACGTCCTGCAGCTCCGGGTGGACTGGACGATGGCGAGCGAGCTGGCCTGGAACGGCATGGACCGCACCTACCAGGCCCTGGGACGCCCGGAGCTCCACGACCGGGAGCGCGTCTTCCTCGCCGTGGACCACACGGTGGACGCAGTGACCCTTGCCAAGGACGTGCGCGTCCAGCGGCTGGTACAGCGCTCGCGTGACTTCGCCCGCGAACGGAGGCTGCGCCACTTCTACGATGCCAACGAGACCATCCTTCACACGAAGTTCTATCGAGAGCTGGTCCAGCCAGGACAGTTGGTGCTGGGAGCCGATTCACACACCACCTCCCATGGAGGGATGGGCGCCTTCGCCATCGGACTGGGTGGAGCGGACATCGTTGCCGCGATGGTACTCGGGGAGACATGGCTCGAGGTTCCCGAGGCCATCACCGTGGAGTACCAGGGCACGCCTGCCTTTGGCATCGGCGGCAAGGACATCATCCTGAAGACCTTGGGGCTCCTTGGAAGGAACACCGCCGCGCTGGAGCGGACGGTGGAGTACCGCGGAGAAGCCGCGCGCGGCTTCACCACGGACATGCGCTTCACCATCGCGAACATGACGGCGGAGCTCGGCGGGCTGAATGGCATCTTCGAGCCCGACGCGAGGGTCACCGAGTGGCTCGCCATGCGCCCGTCGAACAAGGACGAGGCCCTGTACTTCCGCGCCGATGAGGATGCGCCCTACGTACAGCGCTTCAGCATCGCGCTGGAGAAGCTCGGGCCGCAGCTCGCCCGGCCCTACGCTCCGGACAACGTGCTGGAGGTCCAGGACGCGGTAGGGATGGCGGTGGACGGCTGCTTCATCGGTGCGTGCACCACCACCGAGGAGGAGCTCGTGCTGGCGGCGCTCCTGTTGGAGCAGGCGCTCCGAGGCAAGGCGGCGCGCCCCGCCTCACCCAAGCGGCTCGTGGTGCCCGGGGACCTCGCCATCCACGAACGAATGCGGCAAGCCGGCCTGTGGCGGCACTACGAGCAGGCGGGCTTCCGAATCGGCCCGCCAGGCTGCTCCATGTGTCTGGGCGTGGCCTCAGAAAAGGCCCTTCCCGGCGAGGTGTGGCTCACATCACAGAACCGCAACTACGAGAACCGGATGGGGCCCGGATCACACGCTTGGCTCGCCTCGGCGGCCACTGTAGCGGCCTCCTCCCTGGAGATGCGCGTGGAGGACCCCCGCGCCGCGCTGAAGAGGATCGACCCGTCCGTCCTCGAGCGAATCCTCGCCCGCAAGCCAGCGGGCCGCCCCATCGAGTTCCCGTCCTCCGAGCCACGACTGCCCATGACGCCCCAGCCACATGACGGCGGCACGCGCGCGGGCACGGCCTCCGGAGGACGCATCGCTGGACGCATTCAGCGCTTCGGGAACCATGTCGACACGGACGCCATCATCCCGGGCGAGTTCTGCCACCTTGATGAGCCCTCGGAGCTGGCTCGCCATGCATTCAGGTATGTCCGCCCCGAGTTTCTGGAACGCGTGCAGCAGGGGCGGACGCTCATCGTCGCAGGGGAGGGCTGGGGCACGGGCAGCTCCCGAGAGCAGGCCGTCTGGGCGCTGGCCGGGGCCGGCATCAAGGCCGTCATCGCCAGCAGCTATGCCTTCATCCACCGGCGCAACCTGGTGAACGAGGCGCTGCCCCACCTCGTCGTGACGAGCCCTGCGTTCCACGCCCTGGTCCAGGAAGACGAGGAGCTCGTCGTCGACCTGGAGACGGGCCTGGTGGAGCATGTGGCGAGCGGCCAACGGTTCCAGGCCGAGCGGCCCAGCCCCATCGCCCGCGCGCTCATGCAAGAGGGCGGACTCGTTCCCGCCATCCGGCGCCTCGGCGCCCGGGCGCTCCACCTCGGAGCCCCCTGACCCGGCGCCGTCGTCCTCGGCGGGGCGCGCCGGGCAAGACCGCGCCTGGAAACAGCGCCCGAAACCGCTCGTTGTCAGGGAACGACCACTCAGGCCGAAGGTCCCAGCAAAGGCCAGGAAGCCACGTCAGACTGGCAGTGCATGCTTCACGGAGTCAGGAGCCCCCCGCCATG
>NZ_SRLV01000066.1:0-49171 GCF_006518205.1 Myxococcus sp. CA005
TCTCGTGGGCTCGGAGAGGTGTATAAGAGACAGCCCGACAACCCCCTGCCCCTCAACCGGAGAACCTCTTGTGCAAGGGCATTGCCAGACGCCGTGGCGGGGCGGCTCCCCTCTGGAGACGGACGGAACATTGCCCTCGGGGCAGAGGCGGATGTCGGGCGCGCTGAAAAAACTCCCTGTCCGGCAGGGAACGTCAGGGGAAAAACGACGGACTGCCCGGCCTTGGAGGCAGGTGTGTGCCGGGTGCGCCAACGCAAACGCCCGCCAGGTGGCCTGAGGGCCGCTGGCGGGCGCTGAGGTGCTTCCACCTGCTTCAGGGGTGAATCAGAGCACCTTGACCTGAATCTCCTTCAGCACCTGGTCCCCGCGCAGCACCGACACCGTCCAGGTGCCAGGCTTGTTCAGCCGCAGGCCCGTCCACTGCCGCGCGCGCCAGCCCTCGCCCTTGATCTTCACGTCCTTCGTCTCACGGACGACGGCGCCCTGCTTCGACTGCACCATGATGTCCTCGACGGAGTCGCCCTGCGGCACCAGATAGGCCTGCCACAGCATCACGCTGGTGCCGGCCTTGATGCCTTCCGGGCCGACTTCCGCGGTGCACTCGTACTTGTTGGGGCCTTCCTTGGCGACCTCGGTGCAGACCTTGGCCTCCACCAGCACGGGGCCCTGGCCCTGGCCCTTGTAGAAGTAGTTCCAGGTGTCACGCACCGCGTCCGCGTCCGGCGCCTTCACCTGCGCGGCGGCGGGCTCCGCGTCCTGCGCCATGGCCACCGGCGACATACCCAGCACCGCGCACAGCAGGCCCCGCGTCAGCATCTTCGCCATCTCAAGTCCCCTCGTTCTCGTGATGTGACAGGCCCCCAGGCCCGCCTTGCCAGGCTGGGTCTACCACAGCCCGCGTCGCCGCTCAGCCGAAGAGGAAGAAGGCCAGCGTCACCAGCGGCAGGTACACGAGGAAGGCCACCAGCAGGAATCCCAGGAGCTCTTTGAACTCCAAGCGCGCCACGGCCAGCAGCGGCAGCGCCCAGAAGGGTTGGATGAGGTCGGTGGCCATGTCGCCCCACGCATACGCCAGCACCACCTTCTCCGGCGCCACGCCCAGCCGCGTCGCGGCGTCCAGGAGGTAGGGCGCTTCAATGGCCCACTTCGAGCCGCCGGAGGGGACGAAGTAGTTCACCACGCCGCTGTACAGGTAGACGATGGCGGGGAACGTCTCGCGCGTGGACAACGACACGAACAGCTCGCCGATGCGCTCCGTCAGGCCGGTGGCCTTGAAGATGCCGTAGATGCCCGCGTACAGCGGGAACTGGAGGACGATGCCGTGCAGCACGGTGCCGGCCTCCTCGCTGGCCTTGAGCAGCCGCGCGGGGGTGCCGTGCAGCAGCACCGCCAGCACCAGGAAGGTGAAGTTCACCACGTTGAGGTTGAGCGCGCGCCAGCCTCCATTCATCCACAGGTGCCGCGCCAGCCACACGAGCCCCAGGACGCCGATGACGGTGTTGAGCAGCCGTGAGTGGTCCAGCCACGCGGCGAAGCCACGCTCGGAGGGACGCGGGGGCGGGGTGAAGTCGCCCAGGGACTCCAGCACCGCGGGGTCCACGCGGACGGTGTTCTCCGGCTTCGGGTGCAGCAGCCACGCCAGCAGCGTCAGCCCCGCCACCACGGCCAGCGTGAGGCCGATGTTGAAGGGCGAGAAGAGCGTCCTGTCGATGGGCAGCACGCCCAGGCTCTTCTCCAGGAAGTGGCCCGGCGTGGCCACCAGCAGCGGCGCGGAGGCGGACAGGCCCGAGTGCCAGGTGGCGCCCAGGCCGAAGTACGCGCACGCCACCAGCAGCCGGTAGTCCACGTCCGGCCGGCGCTTCACCATGAAGCGCACCAGCATGGCGCTGGCCACCAGGGACAGACCCCAGTTGACGTAGGCCAGGGCCATGGAGACGAAGGCCATCCACGCCGCCGCGCCCCGGGGCGTGCGTGGCACCCGCGCGGCGCGCTCCAGCAACGCGCGCACGGGGCCGGTGAGGGCCAGCAGGTAGCCGGTGAACATCACCAGCGCCATCTGCATGGAGAAGCCGAGCAGCTCCCAGAAGCCGCCGCCCCAGGCGTCCAGCACGGCGGGCGGCGCGGCGCCGGCCCAGCCGGTGGCCAGCGCCATGGTGAGCAGCGTGAGCAGGACGGCGATGGCGAACGCGCTGGGGACGAAGCGCGAAGAGAAGCGGCCGAGGCTCTCCGCGATTCGGACAAGGGTCTCCACGAGGTGTCGCTCCTTGGCAGGGCCGGCACGTTACGGCATGTGCGGCGCGCCGGCGGCGCAATCCCGTCGCGAGCCCTGGCCGCACGAGCCCGGGCACGCAGGCTCCCCTGGCTGAAGGGGTGCCCGGAGAGGGAGGGCGGAGGTTCCTTCCGCGCCGCACGGTGTCAACGCTCCAGGATGCGCCGACTGCTGAGACACCTGCGCTCCGTCCTCCGCGTCCGGCCAGGAAAGCCCGCCATTGGCGCGGGCTTGCGGACCGCGCTGGCCACCTCCGTCCCCCTGGTCCTCGCGTTCCTGTTGGGCGTGAAGGACGCGAGCTGGGGAGGCTTGACCGGTCTCCTGGTGTCGCTGGCCGACAAGGGCGGCTCGTACCGGACGCGCGCGAAGGAGCTGGGCGCGGTGACGCTGCTGGGGGCCCTGGTGGGAGCGCTGGGCGCGCCGGGCGGGTCCATGCCGTGGCTGGACGTATCCTTGATGTGGCTGGGGGTGACGGCGGCGGCCTTCGCGCGGAGCTACGGAGAGACGGCGGGCTCCGTCGGCGGGCAGCTCGCGGTCATCTTCGTCGTGTCGTTGGGCGCGCCCGCGGTGGGCGTGGATGCCGCGCTGGCCCGCGCCTTCTGGCTGCTCTTCGGCGGCCTGTGGGCCATGACGCTGTCCCTGGTGCTGTGGCCCTTGCGGCCCTACCGCCCGGCGCGGAGGGCCATCGCGCGCGTGTACGGGGAGCTGGCGGAGGCGTGCTGGGATTTGGGCCGCCTGTCGCGCGAGGGCGCCAGCTCCCAGGAGTGGGTGGAGGCCGCGGAGCGGCACATGAGTGTGCGGCCCCTCATGGAGCAGGCGCGCGCCACGCTGGGGGCCATGCGCGGCACCCACCTGGGCAGGTCCCGGCGCGGCGAGCACCTGCTCGTGTTGCTCGAGACGTGCGAGCCGATGTCCGCCCAGCTCATCGCCCTGGCCGAGGCCATGGAGGCGGCCGTGCGCGAGCCCCGCTTCCTGCCGCTGCGCGCACGCGTGGACTCGCTGTGTGACGCCTACGCGGCCATGGCGAGCTGGGTGGAGCAGGTGCTGGTGCGCGAGCGAAATGAAGGCGTCCCGCGCGCGCCCCGGATGGTGCCTCGCTCGCGCAGACGGCTCTACCGGCCTGCTCCAGACATCCGGAACCGCGAGGACCCGCTGTCCATCCACGTGGAGGCGCTCTTCGGGAAGCTGCGGGAGTTGGCGGGAGTGGCGCACGAGACGGCCGCGGGCCTGCTCCATGGCGACCCGGTGTCCGACCGCGGGCGGAGCGTGGTGGGCCAGGAGCCGCTGCGCACGCGCTCGTGGCTGGCCCCGCTTCGCGACCACCTCCGCTCCGACTCGCTCGTCTTCCGGCACGCGCTGCGCGTGGGGCTGGTGGCGACGGCGGCGCTGGTGGTGACGCGGGCGCTGGGCATCCGTGACGCCCACTGGGTGAGCCTCACCGTCATCGCCATCCTCCAACCGTATTCGGCCATCACCGAGGAGCGCGCGCTCCAGCGCGTCGGCGGGACGCTGCTGGGCGCATGCCTGGCGGCGGTGATTGCCACGCGCGTGCATTCTCCCTCCGCGCTGCTCGCCGTCATCGTCCTGCTCACGGCGGTGTCGGTGTCCCTCCTGCCCATCAACTTCGGTGCCTTCCAGGTCCTGCTCACGCCCGACTACCTGCTGCTGGCCACGTTGAGCTCGGGGGACTGGAGCCTCGCCGGCCAGCGCGCGCTGGGAGTGCTGGTGGCCTGCGCGCTGGCGCTGACGGGCGCGTGGCTGCTGTGGCCCATGCCGGAGCGCCGCCGCTTCCCGGAAGCCGCGGCGACCGCGTTACGCGCGGATGGTGAATACCTGCGCGAGGTCATCTCCCGACGCAGCGGCACCCGGCCCGAGGTGGGCGCCGCGCGGCGCACCTTCAGCCTGGCGCTGCTGGACGCGGAGGCCTCCTTCGAGCGGCTCACCGCCGAGTACCATGGCCCGCCCCAGCAGCTCGAGTCAGGCATGGCCGTCATCACCTATGCGCGCCGCTTCGCCACCGTGGTGACGGCCCTGGGCATGGAGCGGCCGGAGGCGGAGGTTCCCGACCAGTTGAAGCAGTTGGCGCACCAGGCGGGGCGCGCGCTCGACGAACTCGCGGACGCGCTCACGGACCGGCGCGTGCCGCCGCCCCTGCCGCCGTTGAAGGTGTCGTGCAAGACGGATGACCCCGTCTTCGGCGCGTTGCTCGAACGGGTGCCCCGCCAGTTGGGCATGTTGCACGGCGCCGTGTCGCGGCTCAGCAGTGGCTCGGTCCTGCGGTGAGCCGCGTCAGGGCCGGGCCTCCCATTGCGCCGTCGCGGTCAGCACGGGCAGCGAGACATGGAACGTGGAGCCTCGGCCCAGCTCGCTGTCCACCCAGATGTGACCGCCGTGCCGTTCGATGATGTCCCGGCAGATGTAGAGCCCCAGGCCCAGGCCCCCGAAGCCGGATACGGGCGCGTTGCTCGCGCGGAAGAAGCGGCCGAAGAGGTGCGCCTGCTCCTCCCGGGAGATGCCGATGCCACCGTCCGCCACGCTGAGCACGGCGTTGCCGTCCACGTGAGACAGGGAGACGCGCACGGTGCCGCCCAGCGGGCTGTATTTGACGGCGTTCTCCAGGAGGTTGGCCAGCACCTGTGACAGCCGGCCCCGGTCGCCCATGACGAGGAGGTCCTCCTGGGGGAGCTCGCACATGAAGGCATGCTCCGCGCTGAGGCCACGGAACTCCGAGCACGCTTCGTTCGCCACCTCCAGGAGCGACACGGGTTTGCGTTGCAGCTTCAGCCGGCCCGCCTCCACGCTGGTGGCGTCCACCAGATCATTGACCAGCGCGGACAGGCGGTCCACCTGCGCCATGGCCTTGTCCACGCGCTCGGGCGCGATGGGCTCCCTGGCCGCCAGCGCCCGCTTCAGCAGCTCCAGGTGGAGGCGCAGCGGCGTCAGGGGCGTCTTGAGCTCGTGGGCGGCGATGGAGAGGAAGTCGTCGCGCACGCGAATGGCCTCGTGCGCCTCGGCCAGCAGCCGCTCCTGCGTGCGCTGTGCGTGCACGCGCTCGGTGACGTCGCGGAAGCTCCAGACGCGGCCGGTGATGAGCCCGCGCCGCCGCTGAGGCAGGGAGTAGCGCTCCAGGATGCGGCCGTTGCGCAGTTCGATGATGTCGAAGCTCTCCTGGCTTGGCTCCTCGTACAGGGACTGGACCCGCGACAAGAAGGCGTCCGGGGCCTTCAACTTCTCGCGCACGGCCGCGAGCAGCGTCGCGTCGTGCGTGCAGGCAGCCAGTCCCGTCAGTCCCCAGAGCTGCTCGAATTGGCGGTTGCAGGCGGTGATGTGTCCGTCCCGGTCGACCACCAGCAGTCCGTCCGCCGTCGAGTCGAGCGTGGCCTCCAGCAGGGACACCGTCTGCTCCAGCCGCTCCTGGGCCTGATGCTGCTCGGTGACGTCCACCATGACGCCTTGAAGCCGGTGGGCGCGGCCGTCCTTGGACAGCACGGTGACGATGTCACGCAGCCAGACGACGCGGCCGTCCGCGGCCAGCATCCGGTATTCGAATTCGTGGGGAAGGCACTGCTCCACCGCGGTGTGGCAATAGGTGGAGGCCCAGGCCCGGTCGTCTGGATGCAGGTGCTCCAACCAGAAGTGAGGCTCGGTGAGCCACTGCTCCACCGGATAGCCGAGCAGCCGCTCCGCCTGCTTGCTCACGAAGATGAAGCGGACGGAGGGGTCTGCCTCCCAGACGATGCCGTCGACATTGTCGACCAGCGCGTCATGTCCACCCCGGGCAGGCGGGCTGACGTCCCCCGCTGCGTCGAGGCCCGGCTCCCTCTCCGCCATGGCGCGCTCCCTCCCCTGGAGCGGGGGCTCTCCCGTGTCTCGGACCTTCTTCAATCAATACACCCGGGGAGCCGGGCGCCACCGGCCCCTTACGGCCAGGGGTGCATCGTCCGCCGAATCTCCGGAACCGGGCAGGCCGGGGCGCCCTGGGGCAGGGCCTTGCTTCCTCGCGGGGAATGCGCAGGCGGAGACATGCGAGGATGGCGCACCGAGCCCGCCCCATGCCGCCTCCTCGCCTCGCCCGCGCCCGTGTGCCGCCTTCCCGTGAGGACCGGTGGTTGGGGCGCGTCTTCTTCGGCCCCCGGCGCTTGATGTACGTGGGGCCGCTCGCTCCAACGGACCCGCACGCCCACCCCACCTTTCAGGTCCTGCTGTCCCTGGACGCGCCGGTGCGCCTGCGCGACGCCCGTCAGCAGGAGGTCGCATGTCAGGCGGCCGTCGTTCCTCCGGACGCCGAGCACGCCATCGTTGAAGGCGCCCTGGCAGCGGTGCTGCTCCACGTCCCCGCGGAGGACCTGGTGGGCCGCAGGCTGGCGACGCTGGGCATTGGCGCGGACGCGGCCGCGTGGGGCGCGGCGGGCGAACGTTTGAGGGCCTGTGGCATTGGCCGGTTGCCGGTGCGCTGGGCGGAGGCCGAGGCGCAGACGCAGGTCCTGCTGCGTGAGCTCCAAGCCGACGCGGGCGTCGCGAAGCCCACCCACCCCGCGGTGAAGAAGCTGCTGCGGCTGCTGCCAGAGGCGCTGGAGGAAGACGTGCGTCTGGCCACGCTCGCTCCGCGCGTGGGCTTGTCGGTGGGCCGGCTGTCGCATCTGTTCAGCGCGCAGGTGGGCTTCCCCTTGCGGCCCTACATCCTCTGGCTGCGCCTGCACCGGGCCGCCGAGCATCTGCAACAAGGCGCGTCGCTCACCGAGGCCGCGCACGCCGCGGGCTTCACCGACAGCGCGCACCTGAACCACGCCTTCCGCCGCACCTTCGGCCTCAAGCCTTCGGAGATTGCCGGGGTGGTGGAGTGGGTGCGCCCGCCCTCGCGATAGCGCGTTCTTACAAGCCGGCGGGGGCTTCGTGGCGCGAAGGTGGCGACATGACCGGGAAGAATCCATGTCGATGAAGCCGAAGCTGCGCGCCGCTTTCGAAGCGGAGTTGCGCGAGGCCCATGAAGCGGAGTCGCGTTCGGAGCATGTGCGTACCTGGCGGCACCTCGAGCGGGTCCACGTCCTCAGTCAGGCCCACGCGGGCCCTCACGTGCGGGTGCACTGGCGCATGCTGGGGTTCGGGTGGCGCCGGCGGAACGCCGCGGAGTGGGTGGGGCAGGTGGTGCGGTTGCTGGTCGCCGCGCCAGGCTCATGGCTCGGGCGGGCACCGCTGGGAAACACCGGTGGCGCGAACGTGGGCATCCTCACGCCCATGCCCATTCCCGACGACCTGCGCGCCCTGCTGGACGCCGACCGCTGAGGCCCTTTCGCTGTTCACGGCCCGCGCGGTTCTCTTCTCACATTCCGAGGCGCGCGCTGGGGCGAATTACGGTATGGAACGGACATCATGTCCTCTTCCGAGCAACCCGCACGGCAGGACGCACGCGTATCGACTGGCGTGCCTGGGCTTGACGCCGTGCTGGGCGGCGGGCTCGTGTCGTCGGGTGTCTACATCTTCGTGGGGGAGCCGGGCGCGGGGAAGACGCTCTTCGCCAACCAGCTCTGCTACCACCAGGGGCGCGCCGGCGCGCGGTGCCTGTATGTCACGCTGCTGGCGGAGTCCCACGCTCGCATGCTGGCCAACATGCGGGACATGGCCTTCTTCGACTCGGCGCTGCTGCCCGAGGGCGTCTACTACGTCAGCGGCTTCCGCACGCTGGAGGAGCACGGGCTGCCGGGGTTGCTGGAGCTCTTGCGGCGCGAGGTGCGCAACCACAACGCCAGCATCCTGGTGCTGGATGGCCTGGTGCAGGCGCAGGAGGCGGCCGGCAGCAGCCGCGACTTCAAGAAGTTCATCCACGAGCTCCAGGTCGCCGCCGGGCTGACGCGCTTCACGGCGCTGCTGCTCACCAGCGCTAACGGTCCCGCCGTCCATCCGGAATACACCATGGTGGATGGCATCCTGGAGCTGCGCGAGCGCACCCAGGGCGTGCGCTCCTGGCGCGAGCTGCAAGTGCGCAAGTTCCGGGGGAGCCCCACGCTGCACGGCGTCCACGCCTTCCGCATCACCAGCGACGGGTTGGAGGTCTTCCCCCGGTTGGAGTCGCGGGTGCAGCGCACGCCGCCGCCGGACCCGGGCGCCCACCGCCTCCACTTCGGCGTTCCGTCCCTGGACGCGCTCTTCCCGGAGGGGCTGGCGGCGGGGTCCACCTCCCTGCTGCTCGGTCCACCTGGCGCGGGCAAGACGCTGCTGGGATGCAGCTTGCTGGCAGAGGGTCTGAAGCAGGGCGAGCACTGTCTGTACATGGGCTTCTACGAGCCGCCCAACCGGCTGTTGGGCAAGGTTGCATCCGCGGGTATCGACCTGGGCGGCGCTATGGCGGATGGACGGCTCAACTTCATCTGGCAGCCGCCTTCCGAGTGCATTCTCGACGTGTTGGCGGACCAGCTCCTGTCGGACGTTCGGCGGCGCAACGTGAAGCGGGTGTTCGTGGACGGGCTCAGCGCCATGCAACAGGCCTCGCCCGAGCCCGCGCGCATCAATTCGTTCTTCGCGGCCCTCACCCAGGAGCTGCGTTGCACGGGGACCACCACCCTCTTCGGCATGGAGACACCGCGGCTCTTCGGTCCGGTGCTGGACGTCCCGATGGAGGTGGGTCCTTCCGCTGTGGCGGAGAACCTCTTTTTCCTGAGACATGTCGAGCTCGAAGGCCGCCTGCGCAGGCTGCTGAGCATCTTCAAGATGCGTGACACCCACTATGACCCCACCCTGAGGGAGTTCGTCATCACACCCCAGGGAATCGAGGTGCTGCCCCCCTTCAGTGTCGCTGTGGATACCCTGCTCACGGGACTTGCCCGGCACCCGGGCACTGGCCATTTCTGAACGAACGTCGAGGAGTAGTACCACCCGTATGGAGACGGTCCTGGTGGTGGATGACGAGCAGGGCATCCTGGAAGCCCTGGCGGACCTCCTTCGGGAGGAGGGCTATCGCGTCCTGACGGCCTCTCACGGCCGTGAGGCGCTGGAGCGGATGGCGGAGCTCCGGCCGGACCTGGTCCTCACTGACTGGATGATGCCCGTTCTGGACGGACCGGCACTCATCGAGCGCATCCGGGCCGAGCCGGCCTACAAGGATGTCTCACTCATGGGGATGAGCGCGGTGGACGTGTCCGCGCTGCGGCATCGGTATCCTGGCATGCCGTTCCTCCAGAAGCCCTTCGACATCCACGCGCTGATGCGACAGGTCCGCAAGGCCCTGGACGGAAAGCAAGGCTGAGCCCCATGTTCTACCTGCTCAAGCTGGGCCCCGTGCCACTCAGTCAGGGCAACACGCAGGTCCAGGTGTATCTGCGTATCTCCGATTCCGGAGAGCCCGCCGCGCCTGTGTTCGAATCGGACGACGGGGCGGGGCTGCGGGCCCTGCTGGAAGGGGTGGACGCGGCGGAGGTGCGCTGCGCGCCGGCGCTGGCCGCCGCGGGCGCGGAGCTGGGGCTCGCCGTGGCGGAGCCTTCACCGCAAGCGCTGTCTTCCTGCGCGGCCATCGCGACCTTCGTGGCGTGGGGGCAGCGAGGCTTGTCCGGGCTTGGCTCGGACAAGGCGCTGCTCTTCGTGCAGGCGTCGACGGAGTACTGGGATGCGCGGCCCTGGACGCATTGGGATGACAGCCAGCCCTTCGAGGTGGCCGTCACCGGGCCGATGAACCACACCTTCGAGGGGTGCGTCTTCCACATGGGGGACGGGCGCGCGGGACTGGCGCTGTACTTCAAGCCGGGCGCGCTGCAGATGTTGATGGAGATGCAGGCGCGTGGCCAGGGTGACGCCGCCACCAGCCTGCCCGCGATTGCCGTCACGCTGGACACGTCCCCTTCGTATGCCGTGGACGCGCTCACCGCCGCGGGGCGCGCCCCGCGCCTGCCGCTGCCCCTGAAGACGGGGCCGGACGGCATCAGCGTGCCGTCTCCGCTGGAGTCCCTGGTGCTGGTGGCGTCGTTGCGCGCGGTGGCCCGGCTGTCACCGGAGCAGCGCGAGGTGCTCAGCAGCGTCGTGGCCGGAGACGAGCAGATGCAGGTGCGCGTCCGCGCGCCCGCGCCCCGCGTCCGGCACTGAGCCTGCCTGCTCCGTCAGCGAGCGCATCGACTTTCACACCGAGTGGCGCCGCGTCCGAGCCAGTGTTGGCTGCCGGACGAAGTCCTCCCGGAATGTCGGCTGATGGCCAGCCGGGCGTCCCAGGGGGACTGGTCCAAGTGTGCGAAAGCGCGAGAGAACACGCTCTAGCTGCGAGATTCCCGCAGGACGGCAGCCCGTGCTTCGCCGTCCCGGGACCGACCAGGAACTCATATGGCCACGAAGAAGGTTTCCTCCCGCCGTGAAGCTGTCGCGGCTCCCCCTTCACCGCGAATCCGGGAGGATGATTCGCAGTCGCTCGACTCGCGCCAGTTGCTGCGGGTCCTCACCGCCGTCCGCAAGGGCGACTTCTCCGTGCGCATGCCGGTGGACAAGGTGGGCAGCGCCGGGAAGGTGGCGGACACGTTGAACGAAATCATCGAACTCAGCGAGCGCATGGCCCGTGAGTTCGAGCGCATCGGCAACGTGGTGGGCAAGGAAGGCCGCATCACCCAGCGCGGCAACGTGGTGGGCGCGCTGGGCTCGTGGGGCGACTGTGTCGAGTCGGTGAACATGCTGGTGGCCGACCTGGTGCAACCGACGACGGAGATGGGCCGCGTCATCGGCGCCGTGGCCAAAGGTGACCTGTCGCAGACCATGGCCCTGGAAGTGGATGGACGTCCCCTCCGAGGCGAGTTCCTCCGCACCGCCCGGTTGGTGAACGGGATGGTGGAGCAGCTCGGCGCATTCGCTTCCGAGGTGACGCGCGTGGCCCGCGAGGTGGGCACCGACGGAAAGCTGGGCGGTCAGGCCAAGGTGAAGGGCGTGGCCGGCACGTGGAAGGACCTCACGGACAACGTGAACTCCATGGCCTCCAACCTCACCGCGCAGGTGCGGAGCATCGCCGAGGTGACGACGGCCGTCGCCAAGGGCGACCTGTCGAAGAAGATCACCGTCGACGTGCGCGGCGAAATCCTGGAGCTGAAGAACACCATCAACACGATGGTGGACCAGCTCAACTCGTTCGCCTCGGAAGTGACGCGTGTGGCGCGTGAAGTGGGCACGGAGGGCAAGCTGGGCGGACAGGCCGTCGTGCGCGGTGTCGGTGGCACGTGGAAGGACCTCACCGACAACGTGAACTCCATGGCGTCGAACCTGACGTCCCAGGTGCGCAACATCGCCGAGGTGACGACGGCCGTCGCCAAGGGTGACCTGTCGAAGAAGATTACCGTCGATGCCAAGGGCGAGGTGTTGGAGCTGAAGAACACCATCAACACGATGGTGGACCAGCTCAACTCGTTCGCCTCGGAAGTGACGCGCGTGGCGCGCGAGGTGGGCACCGACGGAAAGCTGGGCGGTCAGGCCGATGTGAAGGGCGTGGCCGGCGTGTGGAAGGACCTCACGGACAACGTGAACAGCATGGCGTCCAACCTCACGTCGCAGGTGCGCAACATCGCCGAGGTGACGACGGCGGTGGCGAACGGCGACCTGTCGAAGAAAATCACCGTCGACGTGCGCGGCGAAATCCTGGAGCTGAAGAACACCATCAACACGATGGTGGACCAGCTCAACTCATTTGCCTCGGAAGTGACGCGCGTGGCGCGTGAAGTGGGCACGGAGGGCAAGCTCGGAGGACAGGCCGTCGTGCGCGGTGTCGGCGGCACGTGGAAGGACCTCACCGACAACGTGAACTCCATGGCGTCGAACCTGACGTCTCAGGTGCGCAACATCGCCGAGGTGACGACGGCCGTCGCCAAGGGCGACCTGTCGAAGAAGATTACCGTCGATGCCAAGGGCGAGGTGCTGGAGCTGAAGAACACCATCAACACGATGGTGGACCAGTTGTCATCCTTCGCCTCGGAAGTGACGCGCGTCGCGAAGGAAGTCGGTACGGAAGGAAAGCTCGGTGGTCAGGCCATCGTTCGCGGCGTCGGTGGAACGTGGAAGGACCTCACCGACAACGTGAACAGCATGGCGTCCAACCTCACGTCCCAGGTGCGAAACATCGCCGAGGTGACGATGGCGGTGGCGCGCGGTGACCTCTCCAAGAAGATCACCGTGGACGTGCGCGGTGAAATCCTGGAGCTGAAGAACACCATCAACACGATGGTGGACCAACTGTCGTCCTTCGCCTCGGAAGTGACGCGCGTGGCGCGCGAGGTGGGTACGGAAGGAAAGCTCGGTGGTCAGGCCGTCGTGCGCGGCGTCGGTGGAACGTGGAAGGACCTCACCGACAACGTGAACAGCATGGCGTCCAACCTCACGTCCCAGGTGCGCAACATCGCGGAAGTCACCACGGCCGTGGCCAATGGTGACCTCTCCAAGAAAATCACCGTGGACGTGCGAGGCGAAATCCTGGAGCTGAAGAACACCATCAACACGATGGTGGACCAGCTCAACTCGTTCGCGTCGGAAGTGACGCGTGTGGCGCGCGAGGTGGGGACGGAGGGCAAGCTGGGCGGCCAGGCCGTGGTGAAGGGCGTGGCAGGCACGTGGAAGGACCTCACGGACAACGTGAACTCCATGGCGTCGAACCTGACGTCCCAGGTGCGCAACATCGCCGAGGTGACGACGGCCGTCGCCAAGGGCGACCTGTCGAAGAAAATCACCGTGGATGTGCAGGGCGAAATCCTGGAGCTGAAGAACACCATCAACACGATGGTGGACCAGCTCAACTCGTTCGCCTCGGAAGTGACGCGCGTGGCGCGCGAGGTGGGCACCGAGGGCAAGCTGGGCGGTCAGGCCGAGGTGAAGGGCGTGGCCGGCACGTGGAAGGACCTCACGGACAACGTGAACTCCATGGCCTCCAATCTCACCACGCAGGTGCGCGGCATCGCCAAGGTCGTGACGTCGGTGGCCAACGGCGACCTGAAGCGCAAGCTGGTGGTGGACGCGAAGGGTGAAATCGCCGAGCTGGCGGACACCATCAACGGCATGATCGACACCCTGGCGGTGTTCGCCGACCAGGTGACGACGGTGGCCCGCGAGGTGGGCATCGAAGGGAAGCTGGGTGGTCAGGCCCGTGTGCCCGGTACGGCGGGCATCTGGCGCGACCTCACGGACAACGTGAACCAGCTCGCCGCCAACCTCACCACGCAGGTGCGCGCCATCGCCGAGGTGGCCACCGCCGTGACGAAGGGTGACCTCACGCGGTTCATCACCGTGTCCGCCCAGGGCGAAGTGGCCGCCCTGAAGGACAACATCAACGAGATGATCCGCAACCTGAAGGACACCACGCGGAAGAACACGGAGCAGGATTGGCTCAAGACGAACCTGGCCAAGTTCACCCGCGTTCTCCAGGGGCAGCGGGATTTGCTCACGGTGTCCAAGGTCATCCTGTCGGAGCTGGCGCCGCTGGTGGATGCCCAGCACGGCGTCTTCTACATCTCCGAGCGCGCGGACGGCGGCGACCAGATGCTCAAGCTGCTGGCGTCCTACGCGTACCGCCAGCGCAAGGGACTGGCGAACACCTTCAAGTACGGCGAGGGCCTGGTGGGCCAGTGCGCCCTGGAGAAGGAGCCCATCCTCCTGTCGGACGTGCCGGACAGCTACATCCGCATCGCGTCCGGCCTGGGCGAGGAGGTGCCACGCAACATCGTGGTGCTGCCGGTGCTCTTCGAAGGGGAAGTCAAAGCCGTCATCGAGCTGGCCTCCTTCCACACCTTCAGTGAGGTCCATATGGGCTTCCTGGAGCAGCTCACGGAGTCCATCGGCATCGTGCTCAACACGATTGCCGCCAACATGCGCACCGAGGCGCTGCTGAAGCAGTCGCAGGCGCTGACGGACGAGCTCCGCAAGCAGCAGGAGGAGCTGACGGAGACGAACAAGCGCCTGGAGCAGCAGGCCACTTCGCTTCAGCAGTCGGAGGAGCTGCTCAAGCGTCAGCAGGAGGAGCTGCGCAGCACCAACGAGGAGCTCCAGGAGAAGGCGAAGCTGCTCTCCGAGCAGAAGACGGAGGTGGAGCGCAAGAATGGCGAGGTGGAGCAGGCCAAGCTCGCCCTGGAGGAGAAGGCCGAACAGCTGAGCCTCACGTCCAAGTACAAGTCCGAGTTCCTGGCCAACATGAGCCACGAGCTGCGTACGCCGCTCAACTCGCTGCTCATCCTCAGCCAGACGCTCAGTGACAACGTGGATGGCAACCTCACGTCGCGGCAGGTGGAGTTCGCCAAGACGATTCACGCGTCCGGCGCGGACCTGCTGGAGCTCATCAACGACATCCTCGACCTGTCGAAGATTGAATCCGGCACCATGGCGGTGGACGTGGGTCCGCTGCGCTTCGGCGACTTGCGCGAGTTCGTGGACCGCACCTTCCGGCAGGTGGCGGACAAAAAGGGGTTGGAGTTCCACATCGGCCTGGGGGATTCACTGCCCGGCGAGCTGGAGACGGACGCGAAGCGCCTGCAACAGGTGCTCAAGAACCTGCTGTCCAACGCCTTCAAGTTCACCGAGTCCGGCTCGGTGTCGCTGCACATCGGTCTGGCGAAGGGCGGCTGGTCTCCGGACCACGCCATGTTGTCCTCCGCGCCCTCGGTGGTCGCCTTCACCGTGGCGGACACAGGCATCGGCATCCCGAAGGACAAGCATCAAATCATCTTCGAGGCCTTCCAGCAGGCGGATGGCTCCACCGCCCGCAAGTACGGGGGCACCGGCCTGGGCCTGTCCATCAGCCGTGAAATCGCGCGACTGCTCGGCGGCGAAATCCGGCTGGAGAGCGACGTGGGCAGGGGCAGCGCCTTCACCCTCTACCTGCCGCTGGCCTTCATGGCGGAGCGTCCGCCGGAGGAGCATGCGCGCTGGGACTACAACCCGCTGGCCACCACGGTGCTCCCCGCGCCCATCGCGGAGCCAGTCTCCGAGTCGCGGGTGTCTTCGCTGAGCCGGATGGACATCGACGATGACCGGAGCTCCATCCTGCCTGGAGACAAGGTGCTGCTGGCCGTGACGCACCTGGCGGACCATGCCGCGCGCCTGCGTGCCGCGGCGCAGGGCACGGGCTTCAAGCTGCTGGTGTCTACCGAGGTGGAGGACGCGCTGGACGCCGTCCGCAACACGCGGCCAGCGGCCGTGGCGGTGGACCTGGACCTGCCGGAGATGGCGGGCTGGGTGGTGCTGGACCGGCTGAAGCACGACGCGTCCACTCGCGCGCTGCCGGTGTACACGGTGTCGGTGGAGGACCACCGCGAGCGCTCGCTCAACCTGGGCGCCATTGGCCACCTGCGCGCGGCGGCGGACCCGGAGGCGGCGGTGGCCGCGCTGGAGTCCCTCAAGCGCTTCGTGGAGCGCAAGGGCCGCGGGCTGCTCGTGGTGGAGGACGACCCCGTCCACCGCCAGACGCTGACGGAGCTCCTGGGCAGTGATGACGTGCAGACGGTGGCGGTGGGGACCGCGGCGGAGGCCCTGGCCGCGCTGGCCGAGCGCCGCTTCGACTGCATGGTGCTGGACCTGGGGCTGCCGGACATGCCCGGCACGGAGCTCATCCGCCGCGTCCATGAGGCGCACGGCGCGGGCGGGCCGCCGCTCATCGTCTACACGGGCCGCGAGCTGACGCGCGCCCAGGAGACGGAGCTGCGGCGGGTGGCCGAGGCCATCGTGGTGAAGGACGCGCAGAGCCCGGAGCGGCTGCTGGAGGAGACGAGCCTGTTCCTCCACCGCTCGCCCTCGGACCTGACCGAGCCCAAGCGCCGCATGCTGGAGAAGGCGCGCGAGAAGGACCCCTTGCTGGTGAACCGCAAGGTGCTGGTCGTGGACGACGACGTGCGCAACATCTTCGCCCTCAACACCGTGCTGGAGCGCTACGGCATGAAGGTGGCCTTCGCGGAGAGCGCTCGCGAGGGACTGGACCAGTTGGAGAAGGACGCCGACATCGAGCTGGTGCTGATGGACGTGATGATGCCGGAGATGGACGGCTACCAGGCCATGCGCGCCATCCGCCGCATGGAGCGCTTCGTCCATCTGCCCATCCTGGCCCTCACCGCCAAGGCCATGAAGGGGGACCGGGAGAAGTGCCTGGAGGCCGGTGCGTCCGACTACATCACCAAGCCGGTGGACATCGAGAAGCTGCTCAGCCTGCTGCGCGTGTGGCTGCACGCGCCGCGGGGCATGCCGCCGCGCGGTTCGCGCACGGAGGTCTCCGGATGACGGGGCCCGGCGCGCGCGGCGCGGAGCTGGAGGCGCTGGAGGTGGACCTGCTGCTGGAGGGCGTGGCCCGGCAATGGGGCTTCGACCTGCGCAGCCGCTCCCGGCCGCAGCTCTTGCGGCGGCTGCGGCACCACCTCCGCGAGGAGCGGCTGGACAGCTTCTCCGCGCTCCAGGCCCGCGTGCTGCACGACGCCGAGGCGTTGGACGCGCTGCTGCGCACGCTGTCCTGCACACCGCCCGCCCTGTTCGCGGAGGCCGCCTTCTTCCGCGACTTCCGCACCCGGGTGGTGCCGGTGCTTCGCACCTGGCCCTCCGTGCGTGTATGGCACGCGGGCTGTGGAACCGGCGAGGACACGTACGCGCTGGCCATCCTCCTCCATGAGGAAGGGCTGTGGGGCAAGTGCCGGCTGTATGCGTCCGACGCGAGTGAAGGGCTGCTGGCGGACGCGCGCACCGGCGTGCTGCCGCTGCCCACGCAGGAGGACGCGCAGCGCTACCTGGAGGCGGGCGGGAAGGGCGCGCTCTCCGACTACTACACGCGCGATGGCAACTGGGCGCTGCTCCAGCCCCGGCTGCGCGACGGCATCTTCTTCACCCAGCACAACCTGGCCACGGATGGCTCGTTCAACGAGTTCCACGTCATCGTGTGCCGGGACACGTTGCTGACCTTCAATCGTGCACTGCACGACCACATCCACGGCCGCCTCTTCGAGAGCCTCGCCCGCTTCGGCTTCCTGTGTCTGGGGCGCAAGGAGTCGCTGGCGCGCACGCCGCACGCGGGGGCCTACGAGATGCTGGATGACTGTGGTCGCATCTTCAGGAGGGTGGCATGAATCCCTTGGGGCTGCTGGTGGTGGGGGCGCCGCGCTGCGCGGCGGCGGACGTGGAGTCGGTGCTGGCGCTGTTGCCTCCGCACCTACCCGTGCCGGTGGCGTTGGCGCTGCACCGGGGCCCTCTGGACGCGCTGGCCGCGCCGCTGGGCCGCCGCTGCGCGCTGCCGGTGGTGGAGCCGGACGACAAGGACCCGCTGCTGCCCGGCGCCGTGTACCTGGCGCCCGCGGGCTACCACTTGCTGGTGGACCGGGGCTGCGTGTCCCTGTCCGTGGAGCCGCCCGAGCATGGGCAGCGGCCCGGCCTGGACGCGCTCTTCGAATCCGCGGCGGACAGCCATGGCCCCAGGGCCGCGGGGCTGCTCTTCGCGGGGCACGAGGATGGGGTGGCGGGCTTGCAGGTGCTCCATGCGAGAGGCGCCCGGGTGGCCGTGGTGAGCACGCTCCAGACGGGCGGAGCGGGTGAGGAGGGAGCGATGGCGCAATTGACGTTGGGTTCCGTGGGAGGGTGGCTCGCGCGGCTGGCCTATGTGCCGCGTTCTAAGGTGCTGCCTTGAGCGGCGCGCCGACGCGCGAGCGCCTGCCGGCGATTCCGGCGGAGCCCGTCTGCCTGCTGCTGGTGGATGACCAGCCGGAGAACCTGCTGGCGCTGGAGGCGACGCTTGCGCCCCTGGGGCAGCGGCTGGTCACCGCGAGCAGCGGCCGCGAGGCGCTGCGTCACCTGCTGACGCAGGACTTCGCCGTCATCCTCCTGGACGTCGTCATGCCGGACATGGACGGCTTCGAGACGGCCCAGCTCATCCGCGAGCGAGAGCGCAGTCGCGGCACGCCCGTCATCTTCCTCACCGGGCTGTCGCGGGGGCCACATCCGGAGCTGCGCGGCTATGCCATGGGCGCGGTGGACTTCCTGCTCAAGCCCTTCGAGCCCGCCATCCTGCGCTCCAAGGTGAGCGTCTTCGTGGAGCTGTACCGCAAGACGGAGCTGGTGCGGCGGCAGGCGGAGGCGCTGCGCGAGGCCCAGCAGCGCGAGCACGCGCGGGAGTTGCTGGAGGCGCAGCGGCGCGTGGAGGCCGAACGGCTTCGTTCAGAAACCAACCGAAACCAGCAGCGCTGGCTGGAGGCGGCGATTGCCGCGCTCCCCATGCCGCTGGCGTTGGTGGAGCCGGGAAGCGGCCACACCCTGCTGGCCAACCGGGCGGCGCAAGGGCTGGCGGGGGGCTGTCTGGCCTACCGCGAGGCGCGCGCGCTGCATGCGGACGCATGCTTCCGCGGCGCGGATGGCCGGCTGCTCGCGGATGAAGACCTGCCGCTGATGCGCGCCGCGCGCGGTGAGGTGTTCCAGGCGTTCCCCGTGGAGTGGAACGTGGGCGGCCAGCGCGGTTCGGTGCTCGCTTCCAGTGAGCGGCTGCCTCGCATGCATGGACGCCCGGAGACCATGGTGCTGGGCCTCTTGGACGTGACGGCGCTCCGAGCCGCCGCTCGCCACGACTGGCTCCCCCTGCCGCTGACGGAGCACATCGCTACACTGGAGGCGCAGGGGGAGGACACAGGCCCGCTCACTCGGCTCATCGAGGTGCTGCGGAACCTTCCGGGCTTGAGCACCGGGAGCCCCGGACAGGAGCGCGAGGAGGGCTCCTTGCTAGCGGAAGAGGGCAGCCAGGCGGGCAACCCTCCTCGGCCCGCGCGCTGAACATCGCCGGTCGAGAAATGGTTGACGCACAAAATAACATGGGCAAGGTGGCCGTGTGAGTGACGCCGGAATCCCACAGCGGGTCCAGCGCTTCATCTCGACGCACATCGACTCCCTGGAGAAGCTGGAGGTGCTCCTCCTGCTTCGGGCGCGCGCGGACAGGGAGTGGACGGCATCGGCGGTGAGTCTGGAACTGCGCATTACAGATGCTTCCGCCGCCTCCAGGCTGGAGGACCTGACGAACCGACGCATGCTGGTGAGCGATGGTGCCTCACCTCCGTCGTATCGCTACGGTCCTGAGTCGTCGGAGGATGTGCAGGCGGTGACGGAGCTGGCGGCGGTGTACAGCGCGAAGCGCGTCAGCGTCATCTCCTTCATCTTCTCGAGGCCGCTGGACAAGGTGCGGGGCTTTGCCGAGGCATTCATCCTGAAGAAGGACAAGGACGGCCATGGCTGAAGCAGTCTACATCCTGTGTGCGTTGACGAGCGTGGCGTGCGCGGTGCTGCTGCTCCGGGCCTACAAGCGTACGGGCATGCGGCTGCTCCTGTGGAGTGGGCTGTGCTTCGTGGGCTTGGTGGTCAGCAATGTGCTCCTCTTCGTGGACCTGGTGCTGCTGCCCGCCACCATCGACCTGTACATGCCGCGCGCCATCGCCACGTTGTCCAGTGCCTCTGTCCTGCTCTATGGCCTCATCTGGGACGCGTCCTGAGGTGCCATGATGCTCAAGCCCATGCTCAACGGTGCGGTGGCGATGGCGTGGCTGGCGAGCGCGCTGTTCTTCCTGCGCTTCTGGGTCCAGTCGAAGGACCGGCTCTTCGCCTTCTTCGCGCTGGCCTTCACGATGCTGGCGGGCAACTCGGTGGTGGCGGCGTTGCTGGACGTGGATGACGAGCGGCGCCACTACATCTACGTGGTGCGGCTCTTCGCCTTCCTGCTCATCCTCTACGCCATCTGGGACAAGAACCGCGCGAACCGCCACGGCTCCGGGTAGGGCCGCGCCGTTGTCTGGCAGGTCATCTGGCTGACACTTGCCTCGTACCTGCGTCCGGGCACCGTTGTCGCAGGTGGAGGGGCGTCATTATCTCCGACACCCCATGTCGCGCCGCCCTTCTTCATCCTCGCGGCCCGCGTCCGTGGACGAGCGCGAACCCGAGCGGTCCGTCTCCACGGAACCGGACGCGGTGTGTCCGCCGCGAGGGCTGGAGTCCCAGGTGGGTGGGGGTGGGGCCGGGAATGCCGTCCGCTTGCGCGGCAGTGACGACGCGGAGGAGCGCCTCGCGTTCCTGGCCAGCGCGGGCGAGCTGCTGTCGTCCTCTCTGGATTCGGGCACGGTGCTCAAGCGGCTGGCGGAGTTGGCCGTGCCGCTGTTGGCGGACTGGTGCGCGGTGGACGTGCTCACGGCGGACGGGCGGGTTGAGCGGGTGGCCGCGGCGCACCGCCTGGCGGAGCAGGTGCCGCTGGTGCACGAGCTGGCACGCCTCCAGCCCCTGGACCTGACGGCCGAGGGCGGTATCCCGGAGGTGCTGCGCACCGGCAAGGCCGCCCTCCTTCCCGAAGTCCTGGACGGGATGCTGCCGGGCGTGGTGCTCACGGAGGCGCAGTTGGAGGTGGCGCGGCGCCTGGGCATCCGGGCGGGCCTCATCGTGCCGCTGCTGGCGCGAGGCCGCGTGCTCGGTGCGCTGTCGCTGGTCCGGGGCGACTCGGACGGTGTGCCCGGCGCGTCCGACCTGGAGCTGGCGTTGGAGCTGGCCCGGCGCGCCAGCCTGTCCCTGGACAACGCGCTGCTGTACGCGGAGGCGCGCGGCGCGCAGCAGCGCACCGAGCGCCTCCAGGCCATCACCGCGGCCCTGTCCCGCGCGGCCACCGCCGAGGACGTGGCCGAAGCGCTGATGCGCGAGGAGTTGCGCCCCGCGGGCCCGGCGCGCGGCGCGGTGCTCGGCATGCTGGAGGATGGCCGGCTGCACGTGCTGGGCTCCTTCGGTTACGCACCGGCGGTGCTGGATACCCTGCGAGGGCTGTGGGCGGACCAGGTGCCCGGCGTGGACCGGGCGCTGGAGCAGTTGGAGCCGCAGTGGTTCTCCACCCACGCGGCGGTGCCGCGCGCCGTGCCCGAGTGGGCGCGGGACCTCGTCCAGGGCGTGGGGCCCGGGGCCTGGGCGGTGCTGCCCTTGAAGGTGGAGCACCGCATCCGGGGCTTCCTGCTGTTCACGTGGGACGGGCCGCAGGTGTTCCTCGCGGAGGAGCGCGGCTTCCTGTCCTCGCTGGCGCAGCAGTGCGCGCAGGCGCTGGAGCGCGCGGCGCTGTACGAGGCGCTGCGTGAGCGCGGCGGCAAGCTGCACGTGGCGCTGGAGGCGGGCAAGGAGGCCGAGGAGCGGCTCTTCTTCCTGCTGGAGGCGAGCCGCGCGCTGGCCGAGCACCTGGACGACGTGGAGTGGACGCTGGAGCACCTGGCGCGAGTGGCCGCGCGAAACGTGGCCACGTACTGCCTGGTGGAGTTGATGGGAGCGGACGGCGTGCCGCGCGCCGTGGCCGCGTCCCACCGGGAGCCAGAGCGGGACGTGTCGGTGCTGGCCTCGCTGTCCCTTCCATGGGTGGAGGGCACGCTGCACCCGGCGCGCGAGTGCTTCCTGTCGGGGGAGACGCGCTTCTTGCCCGAGGTGGGGCCGGAGCTGCGCGAGCGCATGTGCCAGGGGCCCGAGCACCGCGCGTTCCTGGAGGCGCTGAATCCACACTCGCTGCTCGCGGTGGCGGTGCGCATGCGCGGACGCACGCTGGGCGTCATCACGCTGGGCACCGCGGCCCCCTGCCGCCGGCTGGTCACCGCCGACGTGGCCATGGCGGAGGAGCTGGCGCGGCGCGTGGCGGTGGCGTTGGAGAACGCGTCGCTGTACCGGGACGCGCAGGCCGCGGTGCGTCTGCGCGACGAGTTCCTCTCCGTGGCCAGCCATGAGCTGAAGACGCCGCTCACCAGCCTGAAGCTCCAGCACGGGCTCATCGACCGCGCCGCGCTCGGAGACGTGGGGGACAAGGTGCGGCCCCGGCTGGCCACGGCCGTGCGGCAGGTGCAGCGGCTGAGCGCGCTGGTGGACAGCCTGCTGGACGTCAGCCGGATTTCGCTGGGGCGGCTGATGCTGGAGCCGTCCGACGTGGACCTGGGCCAGGCGGTGCGCGACGCGGTGGACCGCATGGAGGAGGTGTTCTCCCAGGCGGGCTGTCCGGTGCGGGTGGAGGTGCCGGGCCCGCTGCCGGGGAAGTGGGATGCGCTGCGGCTGGACCAGGTGCTGGTGAACCTGCTCACCAACGCGGCCAAGTACGGCGCGGGCCGGCCTGTCCTGGTGGAGGCGGCCTTCGAGGGCGAGGAGATGGTGCGGGTGTCGGTGCGTGACGAGGGCATCGGCATCGCCGCGGAGGACCTGCCGCGCCTGTTCGGCCGCTTCGAGCGCGCGGTGTCCGACCGGCACTATGGCGGCCTGGGACTGGGGCTCTACATCAGCCGGCAGATCGTGGACGCCATGGGCGGCCGCATCGAGGTGGAGAGCCGGCCCGGGCTGGGTTCCATCTTCACCGTGCGCCTGCCCCGGTCCACGGCACAATGCGCGCCATGGTGACCGTGGGAAGGGCGGACGTGCCCAAGGCGTTGTCGGTGGCGAAGTTGCGGAAGGAGTACGGCGGCAAGGCCGCGGTGGAGGGTGTCTCCTTCGAGGTGGGACGCGGAGAGATTGTCGGGCTGCTGGGCCCCAACGGCGCGGGGAAGACGACCACCATCAACATGGTGCTCGGCGTGCTGCAGCCCACGTCCGGCACCATCCACATCCAGGACCTGGACCTGGCGGCGCAGCGCTCCGCCGCGTTGGCGCTGACGAACTTCGCCGCCGTCTACTCGCCGCTGCCGGGCAACCTCTCCGTGTACCAGAACCTGCGCGTCTTCGGCCTCATCTACGGGGTGAAGTCCCTGGGGGCGCGCATCGCGGAGTTGCTGGAGCAGTTCGACCTGGTGAAGTACCGCGACGTGAAGTGTGGCGTGCTGTCCTCCGGAGAGCAGACTCGCGTGGCGCTGGCGAAGGCGATGCTCAACCGTCCGCACCTGTTGCTCCTGGATGAGCCCACCGCGTCGCTGGACCCCGCGACGGCTCGAGACATCCGCGCCCGGATTCGCGAGTTCGCCGCGCGGGACGCCGGCGGCGTGCTGTGGACGTCCCACAACATGTACGAGGTGGAGGAGGTCTGCGACAGGGTGTTGTTCCTGGCGCGCGGCCGGGTGCTCCTGGAAGGCAACCCGCGAACGCTGCCCGGCGAGCACGGCCAGGCCTCGCTGGAAGAACTCTTCATCGCCGTGGCGCGCGAGCCGCTCGCGCTGGAGCGGAGCTGACCATGCACCTGCACCGGGCCGCCGCCGTCGCGCTTCGCCACTACTACCTCCTGCGAGGGAGCCTCGCGCGCTTCCTGCCACTCTTCGCGTGGGTGGCCATCGACATGGTGCTGTGGGGCTTCATGAGCCGCTACCTCAACACCGTCACCTCCCAGGAATACAACTTCGTTCCGGTGCTGCTGGGCGCCGTCCTGCTGTGGGACTTCTTCATCCGCGTCATGCAGGGCGTGACGATGGTGTTCTTCGAGGACGTGTGGTCGCGCAACTTCCTCAACATGTTCGCGTCCCCGCTCACCATCTCCGAATACCTGGGCGGGCTGGTGCTCTCCAGCATCGCCACCAGCACCCTGGGCTTGTTGGTGATGCTGGTGCTGGCCAGCACCGTCTTCGGCCTGTCCTTCGCCGCCTACGGCGTGCTCTTCGTGCCCTTCCTGCTGGTGCTGTTCCTGTTCGGCATCGCGCTGGGCATCTTCGGCTGCGCGCTGGTGCTGCGCCTGGGCCCGGCGTCGGAGTGGTTCGTCTGGCCCATCCCCGCGCTGCTGTCGCCCTTCGCCGGCGTGTTCTACCCGCTGTCCACGCTGCCCGCGTGGATGCAGGCCGTGTCCCATCTGCTACCACCCTCGTACGTGTTCGAGGGCATGCGCACGCTCGCGGCGGGGGGCGCGTTCCAGGTGTCCACGCTGCTGTGGGGGGCTTGCCTCGCGGTGGTGGAAATCCTGCTCGCGTGTGCCTTCTTCACGCGGGTACACCGACAGGCCGTGCGCACCGGACTCATCGCGCGATACAGCGCTGAAAGCGTGAGCTGATACAGGACGTTTTCAGTCGTGCTGTCGACACGGTGAGGGCGTGCGAAAACGCGTGGCCGATGGGGCTGTGGGCGAGTCTAATCTCCGTGGTGGCTGTATCCGCGGGGGGCCGAGTCCTGGACGAACCGCGCTTGTGACTCCAGAAGCCGCGCCCCTGCCCGCGGACTGGTGTCGACATGTGCAAGGTGGTGGCTGAGGTCGTCGTGGATGAGGCCCGGCGTGGGTGGCAGCAATCGTACACCCGTACCTGGAGCATACCGATGCGAAGCCTCAATCCTGTTTTCTCGTCCGCGGTGGTGATGGCCCTGTGCTCACTGCTCGCGGGCGGTTGTGGCGGTTCACCGTCGGGCGGTGAGTCGGACACGCAGACCCCTCAGAGCGGCGGGCTGGGAGGCAAGGCCGGCGAAGGAGGCCCTGTCTTCGGCGACGAGCCGACGTACCCCGGGGACGATGACGCCACGCCGGGCAAGGTCACCATCTGCCACATTCCCCCCGGCAACCCCGCCAACGCGCACACCATCTCGGTGTCCACGTCGGCCTGGCCGGCGCATGAGCGGCATGGAGACACGCTGGGCCCCTGCGAAGGGGGCGGCGAGGAGCCGGATGCCGGCAGTGGCGAGGAGCCGGATGCCGGCGGTGGCGAGGAGCCGGATGCTGGCAGTGGCGAGGAGCCGGATGCCGGCGGTGGCGAGGAGCCGGACGCGGGTGCTCCGGTGTGCGCGCCCATTGGCGAGGCTTGTGGTGAGTCCGCCGCCTGCTGCCTGGGGCTGATGTGCGGCGAGGACAACACCTGCGATCCCGTCATCGGCTGACGTGGATGAACGCACCTCCCCGTCCGCACCTGGGCGGGGAGGTCCGCCGCGCTCGGCTCACGGGCGCGGACGCGCGTTGAGCGCAGCACACTTGCCGAGGCTCCAGACGGTGGCGCGACGTCTACCATGGAGGTCCCGCGAGGCGTGCGTGCTCCGCCGAACAGAGCGGTCGTTGCGCGTTCGACGCACGTTCCGAAGGGCGTCGCGAAACGCGCCGTGACGGCGTTAGGGTTTCAGCTCAAGGAGGGGGACATCGGAGCGCCAGGACGCGCGTTCCGAACGGGCACTGTCACATCTTCCGAAACCCATTTCGCGCTGGCTCGTGCGTGGGCCCACTGGCTGCTGGCCGGAGCGGGGGCGCCTGTCGCGCGAAGGACGTTGGCATCATGTCCCGGTCGGACGTCACCACCTCCGTTCCCGTGTTCACCCAGACCTTCCGGTCCCCGTGTGGCTGTGTCCCCGCGCACGGGGGGGCCTGCGAGTGTCCGGCCCGGGCGGGCGCGCGTCGTGTGTCCATGGGGTGTCCGCCATCCTTCATGGTGCCGCCCGCGAGGGAGGCCCCGCTCCCGTCCTCGGCGGCCTCGCTGGTGGGACAGCAGGTGGGCCACTTCCGGCTGCTGCGAGAGCTGGGCCGGGGGAGCCTGGGCGTCGTGCTGCTCGCGGAGCACGCGCTCATCCAGAAGCGCGTGGCCATCCAGGTGCTTCACACGCACGTGACGCAGGACCCGGCGCAGGTCGCTCGGTTCCTTCAGGCGGCGCGCACGCTGACGCTCATCCAGCACGCGCACATCGTTTCGCTCTACGACCTGGGCATGCGCGACGGGCGTCCCTACCTCGTCAGGGAGTACCTGGAGGGACAGAGCCTGACCGCCTTCGCGAAGGGGCCGCTGGCGTCCGCGCTGGTGGTGGACCTGCTCACCCAGGTGTGTGACGCGCTGGGCGCCGCGCATGCGCACGGCATCGCCCACGGCAGTCTCAATCCCGCCAGCATCTTCCTCATCCCCGATGCGAATGGCCGCCAGCACGTGAAGCTGCTGGACTTCGGCATCGCCGGGTTGCTCCCTTCCCCCGATGGCGCCGCCGACCTGTCGGTGGCCGCTGACCTCTTCGCCGTGGGCGTGCTGGGCGCGCTGCTGGTCTCGGGCCGGCTGTCCTCGCGCGGGCACGCGGCGGAGGAGCCGCCCCATGGCCACGCTCGGGAGGTGCCACCGCTGCCGGCGGGCATCCCGTCGGCGCTGTCACGCGTGCTGCTCAAGGCCATGGCGCGCCGCCCGGGGGACCGTTATGCCAGTGCGGCCGAGCTGCGCGCGGCATTGCAGGCGTCGGTGGCGCTCGACGGCGGCGTGGCGCATCCAGAGGCCCTGGAGCTGGAGCGGCTTCCCAGTTGGTACACGCTCCGGGGGCCGCCGGGGGCCGCGCCCGCCTCCAGGTAGGGCGGCCTGGCTGTCTCGGCGGGGCGTCATGCCTTGCGTCTGGCGGGGCCCTCCTCGTTAATCCACTTCAGCTCCCATGGCCTCCGACCCCGACGACAAGCTTCCTCCCCAGGGCCGCTTCAACCGCCTGCGCAAGCTGGCAGGCCTCTCCGTGCAGGTGGGCACGGATGTGCTCAAGAGCGGCGCGAAGCGCCTGTCCGGGAGCACGCCCGACCTGCTCAGCAAGGAGGCCGCGGAGAAGCTGGTCTCCACCCTGGGCGAGCTCAAGGGGGCCGCCATGAAGATGGGACAGGCCATCTCCATGGACCCGGACCTGCTCACCCCCGAGGTGCGGCAGGTGCTGGCGCGGCTGCAGAACCAGGCGCCCTCCATGTCCTACGCGCAGGTGTCGCGCGTGGTCCAGGCGGAGCTGGGCGCGCCGCCGGAGTCGCTCTTCCGCGAGTTCAGCGAGGAGCCGTTGGCGGCCGCGTCGCTGGGGCAGGTGCACCGCGCGGTGCTGGAGGACGGCCGGGCGGTGGCGGTGAAGGTGCAATACCCCGGCATCGACGTGTCCCTGGCCAACGACATGGCGAACCTGGGCATCGTGGCGAAGACGGCGTCGACGGTGCTGCGCGTGTCCGATGCAGGCGCCTACTTCCAGGAGTTCCGCGACGAGATGCTGCTGGAGTTGGACTACCACCGCGAGGCCGAGCTGGCCGAGGGCTTCGCGCGCAGCGTGGCGAAGCTGCCGGAGCTGTGTGTGCCCGCCGTCATCTCCAGCCACAGCGCGAAGCGGGTGCTGACGCTGGAGCTGCTGGAGGGGCTCACCCTCAAGGACTGGCTGCCGACGAATCCCTCCAACGAGGCGCGCTTCCGCGTGGCGCGCCAGCTCATCCTCGCCACCTACGGGCCCTTCTTCGGCGCGGGCGAAATCCACGCGGACCCGCACCCGGGCAACTTCATGGTGATGCCGGACGGGCGGCTGGGCTTGCTGGACTTCGGCTCCATCAAGCGCTTCTCCCCGCGCTTCGTGGACGTCAACCAGCGCATGCTCCGGCAGACGATGCGCATGGAGCCGTTGGACATCCTGAGCCTGAGCCGGGAGGTGGGCTTCACCGTGGAGCTTCCGGACGACGAGGCCGAGGACCTCATCACCGAGGTGCTGCGCATCGCCGGGCGGCCCATGCGCCTGCCGGACTACGACTACGCGGTCTGCGAAATCAACCGCGACATGCGCCACCACTTCTCGCGCAACGCGCCGCGCTTCCTGAAAATCAGGCCGCCACCGGAGGCGATGATGTTCTTCCGCTCCACCGGTGGGCTGGCGCAGAACCTGAGGCTCATCGGCGCGCGGGGGGACTTCCGCGCGGTCTTCCTGGAAGTGACGGACCTGCCCGCGTGAGGCCGGCGCCGCGCTAACGCGCGGCCTGCACGGCTTCCGAAGCCGCGGGCTTGAGGTGGAGCGCTTCCAGCCGCTGGGCCAGCTCCTCGCCCTGCACGCTCTTGCAGATGTAGCCGTCCGCGCCCGAGGCGCGCGCCAGGGCGCGCAACTGGGATTCGTCCGACGCGGAGTAGAGGATGAACTTCGTGCCCTTGGGGGCCTGACCGCGCGCGAGCGTGAGCACCTTGTCTCCGCTGAGCGCGGGGATGTTCACGTCCAGCAGCACCAGGTCCGGCTGGGTGGTGCGCACCAGGTTGGACACGCCCAGGGAGGAGCGGTGGGTGCGGACGTCGAAGCCGAAGGCGGAGAGGGTGCGCTCCACGAGGGAGAGCTGGTCCTGGTCATCGTCCACGATGAGGACGCGAATCTTGGTCTCCGGCATGGCTTCCCCCTTCAGCGTGCGGATGGCACTGCGGGTGCTTCCTGACGGGGTAAGTATCCTCCAGACGTCATTCCCTGTCGCCCCCCACATGAGGGAATCCCCTTAGCGGGGTTGAATCGCAGGGGACGGACAGGGGAGGGTGGAAGGGCCATGGAATCGGAACGCATCCGGGTGGCCATCCTGGAGGACCAGCAGGTCTTCCGGGAGGCCCTGGTGGCTGTGCTGGAAGGCGCGGGCATGGACGTGGTGGCGGACTTCGGGGAGCCCGCGCCGTTCTTCGCGCGTGTGCGCGAGACGCTGCCCCATGTCGCGCTGGTGGACCTGCGCCTGGAGCTGCCGGGGTGGGAGGCGTCCACCAGCGGGATGTCGGCGCTCCAGTGTCTGCATGACTTCTTCCCGGCGGTGAAGCCGCTGGTGCTGTCGGGCCACCGCGAGGCGGAGGTGGTGGAGCAATGCCTCCAGGCGGGCGCGGCCGGCTACCTGTGGAAACAGAACGTGGGCTGCGCGGAGGTGGTGGAGGCGGTGGAGCGGGTGGTGCGTGGCGAGCGGCTGCTGCCCGCGGGGTTGGCGTGGCCCCGGCCGGAGGCGTCGCCGCGGGGCGAGCTGGGCCGGCTGACGCCGCGTGAGCGCGAGGTGCTGGGCTACATCGCCGCGGGCGCGGACAACCTGCGGATCGCCGCATGCCTGGGCATCACCGAGCGCACGGTGAAGGCGCACATCACCGCCATCTACAAGAAGGTGGGCTCGGAGAACCGCACGCAGTTGGCGGTCCTCGGGTGCCAGTTGGGTGTGCAGCGCCCGGCAAGCCTCTGAGCCCGGAGGGCTTGCGCGTCAGACCGCTGGCCACTGGGAGCGCGCCACGACTGGTGGCACCGTCGAGGTGCCTGGGCGTCAGGCGCGCTCGCGCCTTCTCCCCCCCACGCCAGGGCGTCCGCTGGGGGCCAGGGCAGCGCTGCTGGCTGCCCTGGCCCACCGTGTGGAAAGCCGGTGCGTCAGCTCCCGGCGGCGCGCGGCGCGGGCAGGGAATCCCAGCGCGGCGCGCCCAGGTGCTGGAGGAACCAGATGCACGCCAGGTCCACCATCTGCGTCAGCGTGCCGGGCTCCTCGAAGCGGTGCGTGGCGCCGGGGATGACCTCCAGGCGCTTCTCCGTCGTCAGCGCGGCGTAGGTGCGGCGGTGGGGCTCCTGCGCGGACGTGTCCTCCGCGCCGACGATGAGCAGGGTGGGCGCGCGCACCCGGGCCAGCGCCGCCCCCGGCTGCGCCAGGCGTCCGCCCCGGCACACCACCGCGTCCACCGCCTCCGGCCGCATCGCCGCGGCGGCCAGGGCCGCGGCCGCGCCCGTGTACGCCCCGAAGTAGCCGATGCGCAGGGCGCTGGTGCGAGGCGCGCGCCGCAGCCAGCGCGCCACGCCCGCCAGGCGTCCGCCGAAGAGGCCCAGGTTGAAGCGCAGGTCCCGCTCGCGGCAGGCCTCCTCTTCCGCCGCCGTCAGCAGGTCCACCGCCAGGGTGGCCAGCCCCTCGTGCTGGAGCAGCCGGGCGACTTCCTGGTCCGTGGCGCCGCGGCGGCTGCTGCCGTGGCCCCGGACCATCACCACCACGCCGGTGGCGCCCGGAGGGACTTGGAGCAGACCCCTCAGCTCCACCCCTTCCTCCACGGGGATGCGGACCTCTCCGTCCGCGGCGGGCGGCGTCCAGCCTCCCGTGCCTTGCGGCTGTGTCACCAGCCCGCGGACCGCCTTCTCCGAGCCTTCATCCGACCTGCGTGAACCCTGCTTCTTCATGCGGAGTCCCTCCTCTTTGTCGGACTGCGTCGCTGCCGTGCTACACGCGCTACGGACTGGAAGATTGCAGAAACCGTGCCAGGGTTTCACCGGACACGGGGTGCTCTCATTCTACCAGCGCTTCCCTGGCGCGGTGCGGTGGGGCCGGTGACACTTGGCGGACAATCAGGTGACCCACCTGTGAGGTCCTATCGTTTTTACCGGTGGGCCAGGATGAGTTCGAAGGGGCCGGGCAGGACTTCGGCGTCCTTGAAACCCGTCTCGTCCAGGACGCGCAGGTAGTGCTCCACCTCGCGCAGTCGGCTCACGCAGGTGTCCACGCCCATGAGGAAGTAGGACCAGAAGAACTGGGCCGCCAGGCGCTCCGGGGTGCGGAACTCCTCGCAGATGAGGACGCGGCCACCGGGTGGGAGCGCGTCGCGCGCGGCCACGAGCAGCGCGCGCGCCGTGTCCGCGGGCCAGTCATGCAGCACCCGCACGAAGCAGAGCGTGTCGTAGCCGCCGGGCAGCGGTTCCCGGAGGAAGTCTCCGCCCTGGAAGCCCAGGCGCTCGGGGGAGAGTCCAAAGCGCTCGCGGGTGCGCGCCACCAGTGGCTCGGTGGCGGGCAGGTTGAACACGTCCACGTGAAGGCCCGGGTGTTCGCTCGCCAGATGGGCGGCCAGCGTGCCGTCACCCCCGCCCACATCGAGCACGCGGCCGCCGCGCTCCCAGAGCCGGCCGCGGTGGGCGCGGAACGTCTCCAGGATGGGGGGCAGGCCCGCGGCCATGCTGGCCTCGAAACCCGCCACCTGCTCGGCGGTGCGCGGAGGCCAGTCGAAGGCGGCGGGGGGCATGGAGCGCTCACCGCGCAGCACCTGCGGAAGCTGCCCGTGCAACTCGTGCCAGGCGTAGCGCTCCCGGTCCTTCTCCAGGGACTGCGGGCCCAGCACGGCCTGCGCAGCGGCGCGCAGGCCCGGGACGGCCTGGTAGCGCGCGGACTCCAGCGCGTCGGTGGGCTGCTCGCGCCGCACCAGCCCCAGGCTCTCCAGACAGTCGAGCAGCTTGTAGAGCCGCACGGGCACCAGCCGGTGCCGCGTCGCCAGCTCTCCCAGGGTGACGGGGCCCGGCTCCAGGGCGTCCAGCAGCCCCAGGTCCAGGGAGGCCTCCAGGACGTCCACGGCGCGGGCGCCGTTGTACAGCAGGTGAAGCAGTGCGCGAGGGGTGGAAGCCAGGGCCGTGGCCTCCCCCTTCATGGCTGTTCCACCTGCATTCTGGCCGCGTGCGCCATGGGGCAGCCGCCGCCTGGAGGGGCCCGGTTGGCACCCGGGGCGATGCCGCCCTCGCGCTGCCACCCGGACGTCAGCTCCAGCCGCACGTCCCAGAGCTGGCGGAACAGCGGCAGCATCATCCGCCCCGCGAGCACCTGCGTGGGCAGGCCGTCCAGCGCTTTCACGGTGCGGTCCACGCCAATGGTGCGGCGCACCAGCTGGAAGTGCGCATGGAGCCAGCCCTGGAAGGCCTCGTCCATGTCCACCAACTGCTCGCAGATTCGCTTCAAGTCGTCCGGGCCACCCGAGGTGTACACGGACGCCAGCGCCAGCCCGCGCCGCGCGAGCAGCCGGTCCAGGGCGCCTTCCAGCCCCAGCGCTACCCGCCGCAGCATGTTGTAGCCGGGGGACTCCTGGCCGCTGCCGTTGCCCAGGCTGCGCCGGATGACCTGGTAGGTGTCCGGCGTCATCGTCTCCAGGATGGCCAGCTCCTGCTTCACCGCCTGGAGCACCCGGCAGATGCGCTCCAGCCGCGACGAGGCGGCCCACAGCGCGTCCCGGTCCAGCTCGGCTACGACTTCCACCGCCTCGCGCGAGGCCAGCTTCAGCCAGAGCTCCTGCGCCTGGTGCACCACCTGGAACATCAGCTCGTCGTGGGCGACGCGCTCGCCGTCCGGCGCCTGCAGCGACAGCAGCGTGGGCGTCTTGAGGTAGACCTCGTAATCGAGCTCGCCCTTGCCCACCCACTTCTTCAAGAGGGGGTTGAAGAGGGGTTCTGCCAGTTCGAGTCGTAGTTTTTCGGCGTGACTGTAATCGATGGACGCGCTCATACGGCCCTCCTGAGTGGGGGGAGCTCGGAAGGTGTGGAATCGCGGGCCCCGTCCCAACGGGACCCGCGGGCATGTCATCCGGCGTTCAGCTGGTGGGAGCGGGCGTCGGTGTGGGCGGCCGGGGCTTCAGGTGGAAGGCGCGCAGGCGCTGTGCCAGCTCCTCGCCCTGCACGCTTTTAGAGATATATCCGTCCGCACCGGACGCGAGCGCCAGTGAGCGCAGCTTCGATTCGTCGGATGCTGAATAGAGGATGAACTTCGTCTTCGGCAGCGCGTACTGGCGCGCCAGGTTGACGACCTTGTCACCCTTGAGCGCGGGGAAGTTCACGTCGATGAGGACGAAGTCCGGCTCCACCGAGCGGACGAGGTTGGAGACACCCAGCGCGGAGGTGTGCGTGAGCACCTCGAAGCCGTAGGCGCTCAGCGAGCGCTGTACGAGGTCGAGCAGGTCCGGGTCGTCGTCCACCACCAGGACGCGCGCTTTTTCTTCAGACATGGGTTCTCCCTAGATGCTTTCGAATCATCTCGAGCAACTGGTCACGATCAAGGGGCTTGGTGAGATACGCGGTGCAACCGGCCGCGTGTGCCTTGTCCTGGTACTCCCGCCCCGCGTGTGCCGTCACCGCGATGACGGGAACATTGGCCGCGGCGGGTAGGGCTCGCAACCTGCGGGTGACTTCCCAGCCGTCCAGGCGGGGAAGCGACAGGTCCATCAGGATGAGGTCCGGGGCGTCGCGGATGGCACGCTCCAAGCCGTGCTCGCCGTCCTCCGCTTCGATGACTTCGAAGTGGCCGTTGAGGTAGCGGCGGACGATGTCGCGGTTCTGCGCGCTGTCCTCCACATAGAGGATGCGGGCCAGCTTGCCGGCGCTGGCGGCGCGCTGGGACAGCAGCAGGCCCTTGGCCTGGGCGATGACGTCCTCCAGCGCGTGGCCGCCCTTCTTCACGAAGCCGGCGAAGCCGTCACGCAAGAGGGCCTCTTCCTCCGCGGAGAGCGTCTTGCCGGTGAGCACCACCACGGGCACCTGGAGCTTCTCCGCGCGCAGCCGGCGCAGGACCTCGAAGCCGTCCAGGTTGGGCATCATCAAATCCAGCACCACCAGGGCGGGCGGGGACACGCGCGCCTTGAGCAGGGCGTCCTCGCCGCTGCGGGCCTCGGAGGTGGAGAAGCCGGCGCGGCGCAGGTTGCGGCTGACCAGCTCGCGGGTGGCCGAGTCGTCGTCCACCACCAGCACCTCACCCACGCTGGTGGAGGTGCCAGAGGACTGGTGGAGGCTGCGCTGCACCACCTCCACCAGGCGGTCCGGCTCCACCGGTTTGACGAGGTACTCGCACGCGCCCAGGGAGAAGCCGCGCGCGCGCTGCTCTTCCACGGAGATGAGGATGACGGGGATGCCGGCCAGCGAGGGCTCGCTCTTGAGCTGGCTGAGCACCGACCAGCCGTCCAGCTTGGGCAGGTGGATGTCCAGGAGGATGGCCTGGGGCCGCAGCTCGCGGGCCCGCTTGAGGGCGGCGATGCCGTCCTCGGCCACCACCACCTTGAAGCCGGCGGGCTCCAGTTGTCCGGCCACCAGCTGCTGGATGAGCGGGTCGTCGTCCACCACCAGCACCGTGCTGCCCGGCTGGGCCATGGTGCCCACGTGCTGGGCCACTTCCGACACGGGCACGCCGCGCTCCAGGTGCGGCCCGCCGCCGTTGTCCGGCGTCTCCAGCGTGGTGGGCAGGCGCACCGTGAAGGTGGTGCCGCGGCCCAGCGTGGACGTCACGGTGACATTGCCACCCAGCACGCGGGACAGCTCGCGGACGATGGCCAGCCCCAGGCCGGTGCCGCCCACCTTGCGCGTGGTGGAGCCGTCCACCTGGCGGAACTTCTCGAAGATGAAGGGCAGCTCGTCGGAGGGGATTCCGACGCCGGTGTCCTCCACCGTCATGATGACTTCGCTGCCCGCGGGCACCAGGCTCAGCGCCACCTCGCCCGCGTCGGTGAACTTGGCGGCGTTGCTGAGCAGGTTGAGCATGATCTGCCGCAGCTTCAGCGCGTCCGAGCGGAGCATGCGGGCGGACGGGTCGATGTTGGTGGTGAGGGCCACGTCCTTGCCCTTGAGGTACTCCTTCACCGTGGCCAGGCACTCCTCGGCCAGCTCCTGCACGTCCACCTGCTCGGTGACGACCTCCACGCGGCCGGACTCAATCTTGGACAGGTCCAGGATGTCGTTGATGAGCGCCAGCAGCGTCTTGGCGTTCGTCTTCACGACGTTGAGGTCGCGGCGGCCGTGCGCCGTCAGCCGTTGGCCCTCCTCGCGCATCAGCAGGTCGCAGTAGCCGATGATGCCGTTGAGTGGGGTGCGGATTTCGTGGCTGAAGTTGGCCAGGAACTCGCTCTTGAGGCGGGCGGCGGCTTCGGCTTCCCGGGCGCGCTCCTCCTCGTTGCGCTTGGCCACCGCCAGCTCCTGGGCCAGCCGGTCCAGGTCCTCGTTCTGCTGACGGATGATTTCCATCTGCAGCGCGCGCTGCTGGTAGGACGCCAGCGAGCGGGCGGACACGGCGCGGGTGCGCTTGATTTCCTCCAGGCTGGCGGCGAGCTGCTTGTTGGCCGCCTCCAGCTCCGCCTTGGACGCGCGCAGCATCTCTTCGTGATGCTTGCGCTCGGTGATGTCCTCGGTGACGCCCATCACGTAGCGGGCCACGCCGTGCTCGTCGAGCAGGGGCAGCTTGCGCGTGGCGAAGATGCGGTCCACGCCGTCGGCGCGGGCCACCTCCTCAAAGGACTTCATCTGCTTGGTTTCGAGAATCTCCGTGTCGATGGCGATGAACGACTCGGCCTGCTCCTTGGGGAAGTAGTCGTGGTCCAGCTTCCCCAGCAGCCATTCCTTGGTGACGCGGAAGGCGTCCGCGAACGTCTTGTTCGCCACCACCAACCGGCGCGTGTCCGCGTCCTTCACGAAGAGGACGAACGGAATCGCGTCGATGATGTTCTCCATCAGGTAGTTGGTGCGCTCCAACTGCACCGCGGTGGCGGTGTGGCGGCGGCGGTCCGCCGTCATCCGGAGCTCGCGCTGCACCACGGGCGCCAGGCGGCTGAAGCGGTCCTCGGTGATGTAGTCGAGCGCTCCGGCGCGCACGCTGGCCTCCAGCGTGGCCTCGCACCAGTCGCGCGACAGCACCACGAAGGGCAGCTCCTTGCCGTGCTTGCTCCACAACGCCTGGACCTCGGCGAAGCCCATGTCGGGGACTTCCGAGCCGCACAGCACCAAGCCCCACGTGCGTGACAGCGCGGCCTCCGCCGCGGCCGCCGTGGTGGCGCGCTCCGTCACCACCGTCACGCCCGCGTGCTGGAGGGCTTCCTCCACGCGTTGGCACTCACGCTCGCCGGCCACGAGCAGGAGCGACGCATTGTCCGCCGGAGAGTCAGAGGGAGGCTGTGAGGAGGCCATGGCTCAGTTCGCCCCGAAGACCAGCGCGGTCAGCGTGGTGTTGATGTGGAACCCCGAATAGATTTCGAAGTGCACGTTCATCCCGGCGGCGGTGGGTGCGGCCTTCAGCGTTTCCGCCAGTTGCTGCGCGGTGTTGGTGGCGCTGGCGTACCACATGCGTCCACCACAGTGAAAAAGCAGGGCGGCCTGGGGGTTCTGGACCCTGCGGGGTACCTCGTCGGTGAAGAAGCTGCGCGTCATGCCGGCCATGTCCCCCAGCTTCATCAGCTCCAGCTCGGTGCCTTCCTCCAGCAGGTTGGCGAAGAGGATGGAGCCATCCTCCTGCGGGCTCCAGGCGGCGCGGATGAAGTACTCCCGGCCCACGCGCAGCGCGGTGGGGCGCACGGCGAAGCCCCGGGGCGTGCCGAACTCCAGCTCCTCCACGCCCACGCCCAGGATTTCCGCGTAGCGTTTGGCCGCCGGGTGCCCGTCGATTTCGAGCGCGCGGGTGTGGCTTTCATCCACCTTGGTGATGGTGAGCTTCTCACCGGTGGGCACGTACCAGTGGGAGCGGAGCGCGGCCCAGGGCGCGCTCGTCTTGAAGAGGGCCACCAGCACCGCGTCGGTGGCGACCTCGCCATCCACGTGCACCATGGCGGACTGCTTGGCCGGGTCGCGGTTGGCGTCGCTGGCGCCGCCGCCCACCAGCACCAGCGTCTGGCACTTCTCCAGGATGCCGAGCAGCAGCTCTTCCTTCTTGTAGCGGAAGCCGTCGTCAATCACGAGGCCGACGAACCGGCGCGGGTCCAGGTCCTGCTGCCGCACGCCCAGGTCCTCGCACGCGCGCTTGATGGCGGCCGCGCCCGCGCTGATGGCGTCCACGGACAGGCCGGTGCCCAGGCCCAGGCCCACCTCGAAGTCGCCGAAGAGGGCGCTCATCACCACGCTGCCCTCGTGGATGCCGGTGTTGTCCAGCTCGCCCGCGGTGGTGGCGCCAATCAGGCGCGTGTCCGCCGGCAGCCGCTGACGCACGGCGCGGTTGAGCGCGAGCTGGTCACGCTCCCGCGAGGCGAACATCGTCACCAGGCGGGGCGTGTCGCTGCCCAGTTGGCTCAGGAGGTCCTCCGCGGCGGCATCTGGCTCCCTCAGCGTGGTGCGAGCCGTCTGCATCTTGACCTGAGCCATGGAGGAACTCCGAGGTGCGTGAGCGGGGGTTAGAGGCCGCTTCCAGGGTGCCGAGTATGACAGGCGCCGGTGCACTGCTGGAAAGACTCAGCGCCGCCCCCCACATACATGCTCTCGATGGGTCCGAATTGCGCCACGTGACTGTCAGGATAGCTCTTATGGCAGGACAGGCAGGCGGCCTTGCTGGTGCGCTGGATGCTCTCCTTCGTCAGGTGGCATGACGAGCACTGCTGGAGCGGTGCGTCAAAGCGGTTGGACCGCGAGTGGATGAAGTGGGTGCGCACGAAGATGGGGCCCTCCAGCTCGAAGGCGAGCGGGGCGTGGCACCCGGCGCACGCGGCGCGGTTGTCGTTGGCGTGCAGCACCACGCCCAGCTCACCGCCCTTGCTGTGGCAGGAGGTGCAGGGGCCGGTGGTGTGCTTGGGCTGGGTGCGCTGCGGGGTCCCCACCTGGATTTCAATGGTCGTCGACCCGGGGAGGTCCTCGCCCAGGTACACGCGGCGGCCCTTCACCGTCACCAGGTAGGTGCCGGGGGCCGCGTTGTCCGGCAGCTTGAACTGCCAGGTGTCCGTGTTGGGTTGGTTCCAGAGGTTCGGGTCGATGAAGGCGCCGCCGAAGAGGACGTTGGCGAAGGGCAGGGTGGCGAACTGCGAGAAGACGCCGTCGCGCTCGGGCGTGGCCACCACCTGCTCGTCCACTTCGGGGTCCAGGAACGCCTCCAGTGCGACGATGGAGCGGATGGGCTGGATGTTCTGCGCCGGCCCGATGATTTGCGTCATCAGCATGCGCTCGCGGTGCTTGCGCCGGTAGTAGGTGGTCGTCGCGTCGAAGAAGGCCCGGTAGTACTGCAGCCCGGATTCGGTGCCGTCGGGGGCCACTTCGTTGTAGGGCGGCAGGTATCCCTTGTCGTGGAGCCGGTTGCCCGCACCGTCCCGCAGGGTGAGCTGGAAGCTGATTTCCGTGCCGGGGGCATAGGTGCCGTCCGGGCGAGGCGGGGTGAGGGCCTCCACGCCAATGCGGAAGCCGTAGGTGTAGCGCGCGTCGCGCACCTGCTCGACCGGGATTTCGTAGGGCGCGGCCGGACGCAGGCTCCAGCGCAGGCGCAGCGTGCGGGTGTCGGAGCGCAGCGTGAGCGTCTGACGCTGGGCGTGCTCGTACGCGTTGCGCAGCTCCAGGATGGCCTCTTCCTCGAACTGGGTGGAGGCCGAGCAGTCGTCGGGCGTGGCGCAGCCGGAGGCCGTCTGGATGCCGCGGAAGCGGCGGATGAAGAAGTCATCCATGCCCGCACGGCGCTGATGCTCGGTGCCCGCGTTGAGCAGGATGGGGACGCCGGTGAGCCGGCCGCGCGAGTCCACCGGCTCCACGATGAAGTGGCTGGGCAGGTCCATCCACGCCGCGTTCCGGAAGAAGCGGCGGCGGGTGTAGGGCCCCGGGGCGCCGATGGACTCCTGGTCCACCTGACGCACGCCCCACCACCCCAGGCCGCCGAAGTCGCTCTGGGCGATGAGGTTGCGCAGGCCCTCGTCCTTGGTGGAGGTGACGAAGGTGCGGATATCAATCTGGTTGATGAAGAAGGTGGATCCCTCGCGCACGCGCAGCGGCTGTCCCACGCCGTTCTTCACCTCGAGCGCCAGCGCCACCGCGGGCGTCTTGTTGCCGGGCCAGGGCCAGCCACCGAGCAGCGACTGGGGATCCGCGTCCAGCAGCGTCTTCTCCGCGGACCGCGTGTCCAGCGAGCGTGTCTCCAGCGAGCTTGTCTCCAGCGAGACCGTGTCCGGCGCCTGCGTGTCCAGCGAGGCTGCGTCCGGGGCATCCTGTCCGCCGCAGGCGAGCATCAGCCCTGCGAGCGACGCGAGCAGGGCCCGGGGGGCTCCAAGTCCACCCATGGTGCAACTCCTCGTACGTGTAAAAGCCGACGCCGCCATGGCGTCTGGGGCCAGTGGGCCGTGTTACCCGTCGCCTGTGGGGCGGTGTGGGCCGGGCCTCTCCCGTTTCCGGGTTTCCCCGGTTCGGGTCTTTTTAGCCGTACGAAGATTATCTGCAACGAACAGATTTGTTCAACTTCTGGGAAAACAATCCACCTGGAGTCAAACCTGCTGTGTTTTCAAGGAGATGAATGCCTGCCCCGCAGGGCTGCCCCACCCACAAGGTCATACCTGCACTTCATTCACTGAACAGGATTCCTTGTTTGTCCTGCGGGGAAGTTCAATCGTGAATTCCGAGCCTTCCCCGGTTCGGCTCTGGACGTGGATGGTGCCCCCGTGGGCCTCGACGAGCTGGCGGACGATGTAGAGCCCCAAGCCGGTGCCGGGGTGCTGCCCGCCGGCATGGACGCGCTGGAATCGGCGGAACAGGCGCTGCTGTGCTTCCACGCCAATGCCGATGCCGCCGTCCCGGATGGCCAAGCGGACGCAGCGGGTGTCGGCCTGGACGCGCAGCTCCACGGGGTGGCCGCGGCCGAACTTGAGGGCGTTGCTCAGCAGGTTGGTGATGACGCGGTCCAGGCGCTGCCGGTCCCACTGGCCGGTGGCGCCTTCCTCCACGCGGATGCCGAGGGCGCAGCCCGCGGCGCTGGCCTGGTCGCGGTGACGTTCCACCACCTCGCGCACCAGGTGCGCCAGGTCCAGCGGCTCCGTGTCCAGCACCATGCGGCCCGCTGACAGGCGGGACAGGTCCAGGAGGTTGTGCACCAGCCGGCCCAGGCGCCGCGTTTCGCCCTCGGCTCCGGCCAGGCCGTCGCGCAGCCGCGTGTCGGAGGTGCCGGCGCTCTGCATGGACAGGCGCCGCAGCCGCAGTTGGAGCGAGCTGAGTGGGTTGCCCAGGTCATGCGCGGCGATGCCGATGAGCTCCAGCGCGTCCTGCGCCTGCGCCAGCAGCCGGGCGTTGTCGAGCGCGAGCGCGGCGCGCGCCGCCAGCTCCTCCATGAAGGCCCGGTCCACCTCGCCGAAGCGGCGGTGCGTGCCGGTGGACAGCAGGCACAGCGCGCCCAGCACGCGGGAGCCCACCGCCAGCGGCACCGTGAGGGCGGACGTCACGCCCAGCGCGCACAGCAGCTCGCCGTGTGCGCTGCCTTCCAGCGCCGGCGGGAGCCGGGCGCCGTCCAGCTCCGGGAGCAGCTCGCTGCGGCCCGTGCGCACCACGCGGGAGGGGCCCACCTCGCCATCCTCCGGACAGCGCAGCAGCGGCTCCCACATGCGGTGGGTGGCGGCGATGTCCTCGCAGGCCACCGCGTGCGGACGCACCGTGCCGTCCTCGGAGGGGAGGAAGAGGATGCAGGCGTCGGCCACCTCGGGCACGCACAGCCGGGTGAGGGCCTCGCCCACTTCGCGCGCGCCAGACAGCGGCTGGAGCACGCGGCCGGCTTCCGCGAAGAGCGCCTGGGCCCGCTCCATCCGGCGGCGCTCGGTGATGTCACGTGTCACCTTCACGAAGCCGCGCAGCCGCCCGTGCGCGTCGTACAGCGCGGTGAGCAGCGTCTCCGCCCAGAAGCGGCTGCCATCGCGGCGCACCCGCCAGCCCTCCGCCAGCAGGCGCCCCTCGCGCGCGGCCCGCTCACGGTGCGCGCGGGGCACGCCCGCGGCCACCTCGTCCACCGGGTAGATGCGGTCCGCGTCGCGTCCGGCGAGCTCCACCTCGGACCAGCCCGTGAGGCGCTCGGCGCCCGCGTTCCACGCCGTCACCCGGCCGTGCCGGTCCAGGAAGCACAGCGCATAGTCCGTCACCCCGTCCATGAGGAGCTGCAGGTGCTGCTCGCTGGATTGGTGGCGCGCATGCAGCGGAGCCAGCGCGCGGTGGAGCACGAAGCCCAGCGCCGCCACGCAGGCCAGACCCAGCAGCCCCGCCAGGACGGCCTGGGGCTGGGCGCCGTGGCCCGGGGGCATGCTGGCTTGCGCGTAGACGGCGGACAGCAGCGTCGCGAGCAGCAGCAACCCGGCGAACAGGCAGGCGGACAAGCCGGCGCTCACTCGCTGGGCGAATGTCCAACGGCGCATCATGTGGTGACTCCCCCCCAAGGCACCCTTCCGGGCGTGCCGTCGGTGAGGAAAGCATCACCCAGACTGCCTGCTGGAAGACATCGTCCTGGTGGACGGGGTGGGTCCACCCCAGGGGCGCTCGGACGGCGCGGTGCGGGCCTCCGGAGGGCGCTTCGTCCGACGAAAGTCCGTCATGGGAGGCCGTCATGGAATGGCCTTCGTCTGGACAGGGGGTTATGAGCGGACGCTCCATGTCTCTAGTCGAAGGTTCGAAGGTCCGTTACCTCCCGCAGCCCGAATGGGGTGTGGGGCATCTGTTGTCGCTGCAGGAGGAGGGCGCCAAGGCGCTCGTCGCCTTTCCCGCCCGGGAAGACGCCCCGGTGCTGGTGTCCACCAAGGGTGGAGCCCTGGTGCAGTACCCGCTGCCTCCTGGTGAGCCGGTCATCACCTACAAGGGCCGCCTGGCGCTGGTGGTGCGCGAGGAGCCGGGGGCGCGCGGCCTGCGCCGCTACGTGCTGCGCTACGTGGAGAACGACGAGGAGGACGAGCTCCCCGAGTCCTCGCTGCGCGCGCTGCCGCCCCGCTCCGACCTGCTGTCCACCCTGCGCGAGGGCCGCGTGGGCGAGGCGCGGGCCTTCACGCTGCGAAAGCAGGCGCTGGTGCTGGACGACGAGCGCCGCTGCGATGCGCTGGGCGCGCTGCTGGCCAGCCGCATCATGGTGAAGCCGCACCAGGTGGGCGTGGTGCAGCGCGTGTTGTCCGCCAGCCGTCCGCGCTTCGTGCTGGCGGACGAGGTGGGCCTGGGCAAGACGATTGAGGCGGGCATGGTGTTCAGCGCGCTGCGCCTGTCCGGACTGGCGCGCCGCTGCCTGGTGGTGGCGCCCAGCCACCTCACCGTGCAGTGGCTGGTGGAGCTGTTCCACAAGTTCAACCAGCTCTTCACGCTGATGGATTCGGACCGCTACGCGCAGTCCCTGAAGGAAGCGCCGGAGGTGTCCCCTTGGGCGCGCTTCCCGCTGGTGGTGACCAGCCTGGAGATGCTCCAGCGCAGCGAGGAGCACCGCCGCGCGCTGGCCGGTGAGGACGCCTTCTGGGATTTGGTCATCATCGACGAGGCGCACCACCTCAAGGGCGAGCGCGCCTTCGAGGCCGCGCAGGTGCTGGCGAAGAACACGTGGGGCCTGTTGCTGCTCACCGCCACGCCCATGCAGTTGGACCCGGCGGAGTACCACGGCCTGCTCACCCTCATCGACGCGGCCACGGCGCCCTCCGTCGCGGGATTCGAGGAGCGCCTCAAGCGCCAGGAGGAGCTGTCCGCCGCGGTGCGCGCGCTGATGGAGGGCGGCAAGCCGTCCGCCGCGGTGCAGGCGCTGGCGAAGCGCTTCCCCGAGGACGCGAAGCTGTCCTCGCTGAAGGACCGCGACGCGCTGCTGCAACACCTGTCGGAGACGTACAGCCTCAGTGACCGGCTGGTGCGCAACCGCCGCGCGGTGGTGGGCGGCTTCTCCACGCGCCGGTTGCACCGCCACCCGGTGACGCTGCCCGCCGAGGAGCTGACGGTCCGCGACGCCGCGCTGGCAGTGCTCGCCGGGGCCAGCCTGCGCGGCGCGCCGCTGGGCAACGTGCTGCGCCGGCTGGAGTCCAGCCCCGCCGCCTTCGCGGGCGCGGTGCGCGCCAACCCTGTGTTCAAGGGGCATGCGGACGCGCTGCGGTTGCCGTCGCGCGACGCGAAGTTCGGCGCCTTCCTGGGCGTGCTGCGCGGCGTCTGGAAGACGGAGCCGGCGGCGAAGGTGCTCGTCTTCACGGAGAGCCGCGACACGCTGGACGCGCTCCAGTCCGAGCTGGGCCGCGAGGGCGTGGAGGCGCTGGGGTACCACGGTGACTTGCCCCTGGTGGAGCGCGACCGGCAGGTGGCGCGCTTCCGTGACCCGGAAGGGCCCAAGGTGCTGCTGTGCACGGAGGTGGGCGGCGAGGGCCGCAACTTCCAGTTCGCGCACCACCTGGTGCACTACGACCTGCCTTGGAGCCCGGCCACGGTGGAGCAGCGCATTGGCCGGCTGGACCGCATCGGCCAGACGCATCCGGTGGAGATTCACGTCTTCGACCCGGCGGGCACGCTGGCCTCCGACGTGCTGATGCTGCTGGCGGACGCGGTGGGCGTCTTCGGCGAGACGGTGGGCGGCCTGGACGCGGTGCTGGAAGAGGTGGAGGCGCGGCTGGCCGAGCTGGCGCTGATGCCGCGCGAGGCCCGCATGGCCTACGCGCAGGAGCTGAAGGCCCGCGTGGAGGCGGCGCGCGCCCAGGTGAAGCGCGCCTATGACCCGCTCCTGGACGTGCGCAGCTTCGACCGGCCCGCGGTGGAGCGCCTGGTGAAGCGCGCCCAGGAGCGCATGGGCATCGAGGCCGACGAGGAGGACGAGGACGGCGAGGCGGAGGCGTCCGGCGTGGAGGATGGCCTGTGGGGCATCGCGCGCGACCTGGACGAGCGGCTGGAGGAGACGGTGACGGAGCTGGCGCGCCGGGTGGGCATCGGCGTGGACACCGACGAGCAGGTGGAGGCCTTCCAGGTGGCCTTCCAGTTCGGCCACGCGCTGAAGGTGGACGGACTGCCGGGCATCGACGTGATGGAGGACCGCACGCAGCTGGGCACCTTCTGGCGCGACACCGCGGTGGAGGCGGAGGAGTTGGAGTACTTCGCCACCGGCCACCCGCTGGTGGAGGCGCTCTTCGGTTTCCTGCGTGACGGCCCCTATGGGCGCAGCGCCTTCCGCTTCATCGAGCGGCGTGGACCCCAGAAGGGACGCGGCGTGGAGCTGCTCTTCCACGCCCAACTGCCGGAGCCAGAGGACACGTCCCCAGGCGCCCGGGTGCCCAGCCGCCAACTGGCGCGCTTCCTGGAACGCACACTGCTGCACGTGGCCGTGGTGGACGGCGCCGGCGGCCCCAAGTCCGACCCCACGCTGCTGCCCGCGCTGGAGAAGGAAGGGAAGTCGCTCAAGGGCGACGAGGTGTCGCTTGCCTTCCCGGGCTTCGCGGACTTCGTGGACGCGGCGGTGCCCGTGGGCCAGAAGGCCGCCGAGTCAGAGCTGGCGAAGCTGGCCACCCGGGCGCGCAAGGCCATTGAAGCCGAGCGCGACGCCGCCGTGGCCCGCCTGCGCCTGTCCCTGGGGCACCAGGGCCTCTCCACCGAGGCCGTGGAGGCGCAACTGGACGCGGAGCGCACCCACTACGCCCGGCTGCTGGACGCGCTGGCGGGTGCCAAGGTGGTGCTCGACTCCGCCTGCGGCTTCGTCCTCAACCGCTGAAGGCGCCCCTGCCCAAATGTCCGCCTGTTGACGCGTGATGTCGTGTTGCTAGGACTTCAAGAATTGCTGATTTTGTTCTCCTAGTGAAATCGCGCGTTTTCAGGATGGCGGGCCATTTGACCGATTCCTCAATCAACGAGAAATAGGATGGTGGAGGCTCGTATGATCCACCGAGGCACCCCACGCACACGACGTCAGTCGGGACAGGCCGCGGTGGAAGCGGCGCTGACCCTTCCGCTGGTGGTGTTCCTTGTCCTGGGGACACTGCAGCTCTTCATGATGCTCCAGGCCCGCATCCTGGCGCAGGTGGCGGCATACCGGGCGGTGCGCGCGGGCAGCATCAACCACGGCAACTGCCTGCCGATGATGCACGCGGCGCTGGTGACCATGTTGCCCACGGTGGCGCGCACGGACAGCTCGGAGACCCTGGCTGCGGCCTTTTCCCCCCGCCGTCACAACCAATTCCGGGTGCGTAGCTCCTACGGGCGCGACTTCAACGAGCCGTTGATTGAAATCGTCCGGGAGTCGCCGGATGCCGGCTGGGCGCAGGAGCTGACGGGGGGCGAGGACCTGCTCTTTGATCAGCCCACGGACAACGCGGCGGCGCTGCGGGCCCGCACGTTGGAGATACGCATGGTGGCCTGGTACTACATGCGCGTCCCCTTCGCGAACTGGGTGATGAGCCGCATGCTGCTGGCCCACTTCCGGCTCCGGCGCTACACGGCGGCCAACCCGCTGATGCCGGTGCAGCGCCGCTCCGCGTGGTGGGGCGAGACGAGCGCCACGCTGGGGCGCGACGGCTGGCCCGGCGGTGATTTGGGCACGCGCATGGTGCGCTGGAGCGACCAGGGGCACTTCGTGTTCCCCATCCAGGTCAACGCGGCCATGCGAATGATGACGCCCGTCATGTCCGAGTACTTCATGGGAGGTCCCGCGTGCAATCTCCACGGCTCGTGAGGCACTCGCGGCGAGGCCAGGCGCTGGTGCTGTTCGCGCTGACGCTGCTGCTGCTGACGTTGATGGTGCTGATGACGCTGGGCTTCGGCATGCGCGCCAAGGAGCGCGTCGAAATCCAGATGGCCGCGGACGCGGCCGCCTACAGCCAGGCGGTGGCCACGGCGCGCGCCTTCAACGCCATCTCGGTGATGAACCGCGCCCAGGTGGCGCACATGGTGGCCATGGCCGGCACCCAGTCGCTCATCAGCCACAGCAGCCAGGAATACGCGGCGCACGACGTGGCCTGCCCCGGCTCCATCCCGCCGCCGGTGTGGTTCGCCGCGGACGCTGCCGCCGCCACGCAGGTGCGGCAGCTCCAGGGCCGGGCCGGCAACATGTTCCAGGCCGGGCTCAACATCTACGGCAAGCTCCTGAGCGAGCACATCGCGGAGCAGGAGCTCACCCGGCGTGTCGCGCAGGCGGTCAACCCGGAGCTCCGCGCGCCGTCCGCTGGCGCGGCCAAGAGCTTCTCCGAGCTCAATGGTGGCAACGACGTCCCGGAGCGCGACGCCGTCATCCAGTCCATCAAGGCGGGCACCTATGGCTGCGGCGTGGGGGACGGAGCGCTCTGCCCTTCGGGCGGCGGTACCCCCGCGCTCAACGCCACCATGGGGAGCATGGGGTGGACGTGGGTCCACAACCGTCCGGGAGGCACCGCTGGTTTCGGCACCGGCGGCGCCGCCATCTCCACCAGCTTTCGCCGCTACGGCTCGGTGTCGCAGATGGACCCCTCGACGTACCACACCGTGTCGGGCCGCAACTCGACGGCGCATGACCACGGGCGCGTCGTCATCCCCACGCGCTGCACCCGAGCGCCGACGCTTCCACCCATCGCGACGGATGCGTGGGTGATGTCCGACGAGGAGCAGACGCACGAGGACCAGCACGTCTACGGCGCGCGCATGCCCCCGGGCCAGGCGCCGGAGGACGGCAAGCCCACCTACGAGACGCATACGCTGGGCGCGTGCGTGGTGTGCCCCGGCATCTGGCCCTACTCCGTTGGCTACAACGTGGACGAACTGCACGCGGGCGCGTCCAACCACTACGGCCAGCCCAAGCTGTACAGCATGCTGTACCGGGACTACGCGAGCGCGGAGCGCCGGGCCCGCCCGGACCCGTGGAACCTCTTCTTCCGCTTCCGCTTCGCGGGGACCGAAACAGAGTTCGACAACAGCAGTCCGCTGGGCCGCATCCGCCCCACGGGCCGCGAGGACGTGCACCGCAACCAGGTGGCCCTCTCCGCTGGCATGGTCTACTACCACCGGCCCCAGCCCGCGGTGCAGGGCGGCGGCTGGCGCGAACCCCCCAACTTCCTCAACCCCTTCTGGCGCGCCACGCTGGTGAGCGCGGAGGGCGCCCGGGATGACCGGCCCGCGGACAGCCTGTCCGCCGCCGGCTTCTCCGGGCACGCGCGGGCGCTGCGAGAGCTGCACTCCGTGGGCTACCGGGGCGGTGGCCCCGGCGACAGGGGCTACTGACATGCGGGTTCGCCATGCACGAGGCCAGTCGCTGGTGGAGACGGCGCTGGGGGTGATGGTGTTCGTCACCATCCTGCTGTTCGGCATCTACTTCGCCGAGGTGGGCGCGCTGACGCTCAAGGTGCAGGAGGCCGCCAACTTCGCGATGTGGAACGCCACCGGCCGGGTGATGCACGACCCGCAGGACAACGAGTGGGGCCGACGGGGCACGGTGCTCGCCGCCGAGGCGGAGGCCAATGGCCGCTACGCGGACTTCGACGGGCGTCAGCGCATGGGCCGCACGGGCGTGGCCGTCCAGCAGGCCATTGCCCGCGCGCAGCCCATCCAGGTGGATTGCCGCCCGGAGCTGCCGGGCACCGTGCGCGGCCTCTCCATGGCGGATGCCGACCCGGACCTGGCCGGCACCATCGCCATGGGGACGCAGGGCATGGGGTGCACCGCGTCCTCGAGCATTCGCGGCGTCCGGATTGGCCGCTATCTGGAGAATGGCCGGGAGGGGTTCTTCAAGGTGTCCCAGCGCCGGGCCGCCGATGCCTTCACGGTGTGCGCCGCCGGGCGCGCCTCGGGTGGCCGCTGCACGGCGCGCTTCGGCATGCTGCTGGATGACTGGGGGCTGGGCGGCGTGGAGGAGGGCCGGGCTTGCGCGCTCAACATCAACGGCGCGCGCCGGTGCGCCAACCCGGACTACTACGAGTGGGCGCAGCGCGTGTACCGGGCCAACGGTGCGGGGGGGAACGCCGGCTCCGCGCTCGCGGCAATCACCGGCGCGGCCGGCGTCAACGAGGACCAGTTCTTCATGAGCTTCCGCGGCGAGGAGGACAACTACGAGGAGAACCTCGGCTCCACGCACGCCGGCGGCCAGACGCGCTGGGAGGTGACGCCCTTCGACGCGCCCAACATCCGCTCGTACAAGGTGGGCCGCGCGAGCCACTGGCTCGGGGTGCCGCGGTGACGTGGCGCCGGGGGCTGCTCGTCACGGCGTGCCTGCTCGGCGCCGCGCCGGTGGTGGCCCAGGGCACGGCGGCGAAGGCACCCGCCGCGTCCCCGGCGCAGCCCGAGGCTTCCGCGCGGCCGCGCTTTGCCTGGCCCCGCGTGCAGGTCATCGACACCGTCGAGTCGAATGAAATCGTCGAGGCAGGGGGCATCCCCGTCGCGCTGCGCGCCGTGCACGCGAAGGAGCGGATGGATGACCTGGTGCAGCGCTTCGCGGACGCCTTCATCCAGGCGGGCCTGCACCTGCCACCGGGCCATGAGCAGCCGCAGCTCGCCAGCGGCGCGGTGATGCTCACCGCCATCGACGGGCACCGGGGCATCACCTACACCGTCATCTTCCAGCCGCAGCCGGACCGCACCACGCTGATGTACCTCGGTGAGGCCAATCACGCCCTGCGCAGGGACCCGGCGGCGGCGGGGGACTTCGCGCCCATGCCGCCCCAGGCCAGCCAGGTGCTGCGCGTCAACAGCGAGAGCTCACGCACGCTCGCCTTCCACGTCCCATTGTCCGGCGAGGCCGTGGACGCCTTCTACGCCCAGGCGCTCACGCGCGCGGGCTGGAGGCTGGAGGAAGGGGAGACGTCCTTCTACGTGCGCACGGGCGAGGAGCTGCGCGTGGTGCACGAGCCGGGCGAGGGGAATCAACGGGCCGTGGTGCTGGTGTATCGCGGCGGGCGGAGCGTGCCACCGCCGCCTCCTGGGCCCGCCGCTGTCGTGCGCTGAAGCTCAGGCGCGCAGTTTCTCGCGCAGCGCCTTGGCGCGGCCCTGCATGTCGGGGTCCATGCTCGTCAGCTCGACGGACTTCAGGCGCTGGTCCAGGCTCTGCGGCACCTTGGTCTTCAGCTTGCCTTCATCCCCGAGCACCTCCAGCTTCGCCAGCGCCTTGTCGACGATGCGCTCGCGCGGGTGGTCCAGCAGGCTGTCGAGGAAGTACGCGTCCTCGGGCAGCTCCGGGTACTTCTCCAGGTAGTCCACCACGGCCTTCACCCAGTCGGCGCGCGTCTCGGACTCGGTGACCTTCTGCATGGCCTGCTTCTGGGCCTTGCGCTTGCCCTCGGGGTCGAACGTCTTCGCCAGCCCTTCGGGCAGCTCGCCGCCGGTGAAGAGCGCGTCCGCGGCGGCCTTGTACTTCTGGTAGCTCGCGCTGCGCTCCAGCTTCTGCTGCGCGGGGTCGTCCTGGCGGGAGGCGTACTTGCTGCCCTTGCCGCGCCCCGCGTCGATTTCGCGCCAGCTCTTGTTGCGCTTGCCGGAGAAGCCGCCGCCGTTGTCGTCCTTGTCCTTGGCCATCCTTCATCTCTCCTTGCGAGCGCCCCACAGCGCCGCCAGTCCGCGATGGACGAGGCGCCGCACCGCCTCCAGTTCCTGGGAGGACAGGGGCTGCTCCTCGTCCTGCTCCGCCTCGAAGAGCGCCTCGTCCGCGTAGTCCTTCAGCGGCTGAGGCACTGGCGGGGCATCCGTGTCCGCCTCCAACACCGCCGGCTTGACGGACGTGAGTCCCGGCGGCCAGCCCAGCTCCAGCATGGCGTACAGCTCGAGGAGCAGGTGGCGGGCGACGCCATATCCTTCGTCCGTGAGCGCCGCCGCGTCAAGCGCGCCCAGCAGCGCGTCCTGCCGGTTTTCGAAGGCATGGGTGAAGCGCGTGCGCGTCTTCTCGTCGTCCTCCAGATAACGCCAGGCGGCCTCCACGAATTCGCCCGTGGGCGTCCCCGGGTGGAAGGGCGCGGGCGCGGAGGCCTTCACCTTCTTCGGGCG